>NZ_WIPE01000138.1:0-4289 GCF_009760835.1 Bacillus sp. EE-W1
ACCAAGCAGAGAACCAAGCGGAGAACCAAGATTAAGATTTAATATTGCTTTAAAATAAGATTTGAGTGTTTAAAAAAGTTCAGTCAAAAATTATATGTATATGCTGTAGTTTTCTTATTCAACAATAGGACGCTTTTATGGACAATGAAAAAAGCTTAATTTCTTCGCATTAAATTGAGAAATTAGGCTTTTTAGTTTTTTTAAAATTCCCTTAACGTGGTAAATCCGTATTTTTCTGATGCTACCCCTAGTTAAATTTATTGTGTAAATAAAAAAGGGTGCCATATCACCGATATATAACCCCATGTGACGTACAGCAGCCATAGCGTCGTCAAACGTATTCCCTGTCTTCTTCGCTAATCTTCTAGCAATTTCACTTTTACTTTCCGCAAGATTATAAAGAGTGATGTCTACTATTAGCCTACCTATTTCCCTATCGCAGTATCTTTCGTATACTTCTTCTTTTACTGCTATGTTTAGCGCTTCCTCCTATTCTACCAGTCATCAAAAATCAGTTCCCACCGCTCGTTGTGCTGTGTCATTGTTGCGTCCCCTCACGTTCTTCCATTTCCTTCATTTCATCTTGCCATGTGCCGCCAATACCACCGCTAGGCGTATTCCACCGTTTTTCTTGGCGTAGGATTCTCGCCTTATCTTCTTCGGTCATTTCATCTTGGTATTTTTTCGCTTCCTCGCGTTGTTGTTCTTCATATTCTCTTTCCTGTTGTTCTAGATGTCTTCTATGTGCCTCTTTATCAATAATCTTTTCGCAGTCGTGCGCTAATTCCTTCGTTTCATCATGTCCGTGTCCACAATAATCGTTCGGAATTTTAGTACTAGATTTCGTAGCAGGTTTAGAATTACGTTCACCATTACCTGTCGCACGATCTTCGTTAGCTTTCGCATCTTGAATCCTAGCATTTCTAAGACTATCTTGCTCTTTCTTCGTTACACTTCCATCAGGATTAAACGTTATAGTCATCGTACCTTCTCCACCATAACCTAAATATCCGTAGATAGAGAACGACTTATATTTCTCGATGAATCTAGGCGCACCTGCTATC
The DNA here is from genome assembly GCF_009760835.1 of Bacillus sp. EE-W1. Lineage (NCBI taxonomy): Bacteria > Bacillati > Bacillota > Bacilli > Caryophanales > Bacillaceae > Bacillus > Bacillus sp. EE-W1. The sequence continues at coordinate 1,065 of NZ_WIPE01000138.1, forward strand.
TCTTTGACTTTGTTCGCAGACATTCCGACCTTGATGCCGTCATACTGTTCTAGTGACACGGTTGGAGCATCGTTATTCGCATCTTTATAATACGGACGTCTGTCGTTAACCTCCGAATCTTCCTTCGCGGATTCCTCCACTTGTTGCGGCTTCGTAGGTTCTTCGTCCACCTTTTCGACCTTAGTCGGGTTGGACGTTTTCTCTTCTCCTTTCTCAGTTTCAACAGAGTCGTGTTTCTTATACGGTTCGTAGTTTACTTGTTCTTTCGTAGAGCAAGCACTAAAGATTGACGTTGTAGCCACCCCTAATAAAACTACTTTTTTCAATGACTTCATAGTAATTCCCCCAGTGTTATTTAATCCATATTAATCATTCTATATTAATTTTATTATATATTAATAGTAGATTTAATAAAGAGGACTCAACTTCACAATCCTAACGAACTTCGATATTATCCTCTATGTATTATTTCGCCATGATCTTTATTAAATCAATTCTTCACGTGTCCCCCTCTCCTTTCTTCTTGCGTATAAAATCGCCAATCATCGCCGTAACAATCGATGCGGCTACGACTAGTCCAAATACTACCCCGAATGCGGCTACGTACAGATTGCCAAATGCCTTGGTTATCATCATAAATACGAATGCGAATACGATTAATAACGTTTCTTTACGTTTGTTTCTCACGCTATATCCTCCCTTCTGACGTTCCTTTTTCGTAACCTCTGCTTAAATCCTCGAACTACACCTCTAGCAGAATCAAACGAACGATCCGTTTTTTGTGCCACCGTCCGAGTGATCTCGCTCTCTTTAACTCCCGACCTGACTACGTCCTCGCCATCAATGGTATCAAATATTGAATCTAATATAACCTTATCGATCTTCTTTTCACAGATAGATCCATATAAAGTTTCGTAGATCTCTTCGTATGTACACGCATTACAGATCGCTTTTTCTTCCGTAGTATCTGTACAGTCGCCTAACGTGTCCAATGCGCTAATATCTCCGATCAGCGTTAAAGCATCTCGCTTCTTTCCTCTACTTCCACAGTATTGGCGAACGCTTTGACACAATAACCATTTAACTAGATTATCGAAATCGCCTCGATCTACATCAAACGATCTGATTGCATGCCTTATTTTACGGAAACAATCGTCTATAAAATGTACTTCGTTATTCACCTTATGCCAGTTATCGTTGGCTAGTCGCTCGATCAGCGGTATGTAGTGCGCCTCGATCCTCGTTCTATATTTAGTATCACTTATTTGAGTGTAACAATCTTCCACTTCTTTCTTAGCTAAAGTCGCTATTCTATTTAATGTTTCGTTTATACCTTCGTCTTTATTAGCGTATTGTCTTATATTAAGTCGTCTTTCCATGCACAAGTCCTCCGCCTCTTGTAGCACCCTGTGTCGACCTTCGATGTTTAACTCCCTTCCGCTAGTGACTTTAAATACCGAGTTTATGCTATTGACAAGCATTGACACATCGACTAGCAGAGGCGAGGAAGTCGTAGGAAGCAGGGTGCAGTTTGAACCCCTATTTCGCAGAGATAAAAATAATCGTCAATGCGAATAGAGGTAAGGCGTTAGCAACTAGCGTCGGCTCGTTGTGTGAGGTTTTCAGTAACGCATTCCCCGTCCTTTACGATTTCTCGTAATATCGACTTTCTACACTACAAAACGTCCCATAGTGCGTAAATCTTTCGATACACCCTGCTACCTTAGTAACAACGTAATTCCACCCTGACCTTTAACGGCAGTCACCGCCTTGACCTATACGACGCACGGGGAATGATATGCGTTGGATTGTATAGCGCTAGTGGTTGCGGCGGTCTAGCTATCCTTTTACGTTTTTAAGTTATCGACTTGGTACGGCGTCCACGTCGTGACTTACCGCATCAGCACCTAAAAAAGACATTACTAAAGACACCTTGCAATTTCCGAATTTTTTCGATAAAATGCAAAGTAGATGATCGGACTGATACGGCTTGTCCTGTATTCAGTTTAGATGTGTATAGTTTTGAGTCGATTATTTTGGGTCACGGACTGCGCCAACAGTCTACCCTACGAGGAGCATCCGCCAAGATGCTCTTTTTTATTTACAAGAAATTCCGTAGACTTTCCGCTACTTCGTTTTTATCTAAGTGCAGATAACGCGTTGTAACGGATATATCACTATGCCCTAGCGCTTTAGATATCAGCGCGACATTTGCACCTTTCTTCAGAAGATTCTTCGCGAACCCTCTACGTATGGCGTGCGGATTAATATTTTTAAGCCCGTATTCCTTCGCATGTTTAGTCATCCGCTTTGATATAATATTATTCGTCGGACTAGTTAAGACACTTCCGCCACTCTTCGTAATAAAGAGATAATCATTTTTTACGTTATATTCACTTCGAATGATTTCGTTTTGTTTCATAAGAACGTCTAGCAATCGTGCGAGAGCGTCGTCAAACGGTAGATATATCGATTCATGATTCTTAATAATACCACCGTCAATACTTAATACTTTCGTATCTAAATCAACGTGTCTATGTTCGAGCTGCGCTAAAGTTCCGACCCGTATTCCCGTCTGATACATAAGTAGGATAGCGGTAGCATCTCTTAAATCTAAGAATCGTGTTAAATCAAGAACCGATAACAAGATATTAATTTCGCGGTCTGTCGCACCTTCTTTAACAGGCGTATCCACTTTGATCTTCACATTTCGCCAAAAGTTAATATCAATCCATCCGTTATCGTGGCAACGTCCTAGAAACGCCTTTAAGCACTTTAAACGAGTTAATTTCGTTTGATTACTAACGTTCATAGACGATAACCACTCGTAAATGTGATTAACGTTTAACTCTTCTAAGTACTGCGTGTCTGTTATCTTCGTAAAGTGGCTAACGTGTAAATAGTAGTCATTTATCGTACGCTCACGTAAGCCAGTCGCTTTCATTTGACGCACAACTATTTCTAGCGCTTTATCAATCGTTAAATTGAAGGTATAACGTTTTTCTGCGGTCTCTTTCTTCCGCTGATCGTTTTTCAATCTATCGCTAAAAACATTCGATAAGTCTTCGCTAATCGTTAAAGAATCGCGTCTTTTAGACATAAAAAAATAAGCCCCCTAACTCGTTAGCGACCGCACATTGTACGATTCAACTTACGAATTAGAGAGCTTATATATCGCGGATCTTGACGTCACCGCAAGGTTTTTTTAGCGTCCCAGGAGAGATT
>NZ_WIPE01000168.1:0-537 GCF_009760835.1 Bacillus sp. EE-W1
GGAACAGTGGGTGAACTTTATATAGGAGGTATCGCATTAGCACGAGGATATTTAAATCAACCGGAATTAACAAAAGCATCATTTATTCCACACCCATTCAAGAATAGCTCAAATGATAGATTATATCGGACCGGTGATTTAGTTAAATATTTACCTGATGGAAATATAGAATATATAGGAAGAGCTGATAAACAAGTTAAGATTAGAGGGTTTCGGATTGAGTTAGGTGAAATTGAAACAATATTAGGAAAACATCCAGACATTAAAGAAGTTACTGTGGTAGCGCAAGAAGATACATTTGGAGATAAAATCTTAGTAGCCTATATTGTAGGTGAAGGAGATGTACAAGAGTGGAGAAAACATGTAGAGGTACATCTTCCAAATTATATGGTACCGGCTCATTTTATCAAGATAGAATCATTGCCGTTAACTGTTAATGGGAAGGTAGATAAAAATGCTTTACCCGCATGGGATTCTATTATACAAACGAGCGATGGATATATAGCACCTCGGAATAGAGTAGAGAGAAAATTGGTA
>NZ_WIPE01000005.1:0-58174 GCF_009760835.1 Bacillus sp. EE-W1
GTGAGAGTAGGACGTCGCCAAGCAACTAAACACGAGTCAAATGACTCGTGTTTTTTCGTATTTTCTTTTATAATCCATAGTAATTAAAAAATGTGTTTAAATAATTATTATTTTGATTAAATACAGGGGAATGTGGCTAGGATAGTGAATAAGCAAAAGAGTTGCAAATTTTATTAATACGTATATAATTAAAGTCAAAGATAGTCAAAGTCAATAAAGGTGGCGGATAAATGAGAAATATATCTGATATCATTGAGCAATATCTAAAGCAAGTTATTGACTTAAGTAATAATAATGTGATTGAAATCAAAAGAAATGAGATTGCGGATCGATTCGAGTGCGTACCATCTCAAATCAATTATGTAATCAATACCCGTTTTACGATAGAAAGAGGATTTGTAGTAGAAAGTAAACGTGGTGGAGGAGGTTACATTCGCATTATAAAAGTCAAACTGCATGACGATATAGACATGATTGATCAAATGCTTCATATGATTGATCATAGCGTTGCGCAAGGGAATGCAGAGAGTATGATTATACGTTTAATAGAAGAGGGAATCATAACAAATCGTGAAGCTAAACTTATGTTAAGTGTACTAGATCGTTCTGTATTATCAATGGATGTTCCTTCTCGAGATGAACTTAGGGCTCGAATATTATGCGCAATGTTAAGAACACTGAAATATAAATAAATATAGCTTTTGTAAAAGAATAATAACTAAGAGATAAGGCAGTTAAATATTGTAGAGGTTTTGAAAAAAGAACACGCACTTTTATTTAAACAAGTAAAGGAAAGTGAACAATCTAGTAATGTATGAAAATTACTATCAGATAGATCGTTCCTATTGTAAAGGTGGGGATAGTGATGACTTGTCAAAACTGTAATATAAGACCAGCAACTTTACATTATACAAAAGTAATCAACGAAAAGAAGACGGAAGTTCATCTTTGTGAGCAATGTGCAGAACAAAGTGGCTATACGTCTTTCTTTCAATCACCGCAGTCTAACTTTTCATTCCATGATTTATTTGCTGGGTTATTACACGGTGAATCAACAATGTTTGAAGAAGGACAAAACGGGCTTTCGAATACAAGTATATTAAGGTGTCCAGATTGTAAGATGACATATGAGCAATTTACAAAGGTGGGACGGTTTGGATGTGCTTCTTGTTACGATACATTTAAGGAACATTTAAAGCCATTATTAAAACGTCTGCACGGCGGACATACAGATCATTGTGGAAAAATTCCGGAACGTATAGAAGGAAATCTTCACTTAAAGAAAGAATTAGATGAACTAAAACTCATTCTGAAACAATACGTACAGAAAGAGGAGTTTGAGAAAGCTGCTGAAGTAAGGGATGATATTCGAGGTCTTGAAAATCAGCTTAGTGAGCATAGAGAGGGGGAATAGTTCTATGTCACTGGACAAAATTATGAATGAAGCGATTAGTCCATGGATGAAGGGGGATGGCCCTGATTCTGATATTGTTTTAAGTAGTCGAATTCGTTTGGCTCGTAATTTTAAAAAATATCAATTCTCTACTATGCAAAACGAAGAAGAAGCTAGACAGATTCATGAATTATTTAAAAAGGAATTTATAAATAAAACGGTAGAACCTTTTGGAGAGTTTGAACTATTAAAAATGAATGAATTAACGCCTCTTCAAAGGAGAGTATTAGTTGAAAAGCATTTAATTAGTCCTAACCTTGCAGGAACAGAATATGGAGCATGTCTATTATCAGAAAGCGAACATATTAGTGTTATGCTTAATGAAGAAGACCACATTAGGATACAGTGCTTATTTTCAGGGTTACAGTTATCAGAGGCTATTCAAAGTGCCAATCAAATAGATAATTGGATAGAGGAAGAGGTTGAATATGCTTTTGATGAATCACTTGGATATATAACGAGCTGCCCTACTAACGTTGGTACAGGATTGAGGGCTTCCGTAATGATTCACTTACCGGGACTCGTTTTAACGAAAAGAATTAGCCGCATTATACAAGTAATTCAAAAATTAGGGTTAGTAGTAAGAGGAATATACGGTGAAGGTAGCGAAGCGTTAGGTAATATATTTCAAGTGTCAAATCAAATGACGCTAGGAAAATCTGAAGAAGATATTATTGCAGATTTAAAAAGTGTCATTCAACAAATCATACAGCAAGAAAAAATAGCTAGAGAATTAATTGTACAAAATTCAAGTATTGAGCTTGAAGATAAGGTTTATCGCTCTTATGGCATACTAGCAAACAGTCGGTTAATTCAATCTGCAGAAGCGGCCACTTGCTTGTCAGATGTACGACTTGGTATTGATTTAGGATATATAAAAGGTGTATCGAGAAATATTTTGACTGAGCTAATGGTTCTTACACAACCAGGCATTTTACAACAATATGCAGGCGGACCTTTAGGACCAGAAGAAAGAGATTATCGAAGAGCAACCTTAATCCGTGAGCGATTACGTATTGAAAAAAACTAAGCGCAAGTAGGAGGCGATTTCTATGATGTTTGGAAGATTTACAGAAAGAGCACAGAAAGTATTAGCTTTATCTCAAGAGGAAGCAATTCGTATTGGGCATAATAATATTGGAACAGAACACATTTTACTTGGGCTTGTACGCGAAGGGGAAGGAATTGCAGCAAAAGCGTTAATTGCTCTTGGATTAAGTCCAGAGAAGGTTCAAAAAGAGGTAGAAGCGTTAATTGGACGCGGAACAGAAGCTTCTCAAACTGTACATTATACACCGCGTGCTAAAAAGGTTATTGAGTTGTCTATGGATGAAGCTCGTAAATTAGGTCATTCTTACGTTGGAACAGAACATATCTTACTTGGTTTAATCCGTGAAGGTGAAGGTGTAGCAGCACGTGTTTTAAATAACTTAGGTGTTAGCCTAAATAAGGCAAGACAACAAGTATTGCAACTCCTTGGAAGTAATGAAGCAAGTTCAGGTCACCAAGGTGGTTCTTCAACGAATGCAAATACACCGACACTGGATAGCTTAGCACGTGATTTAACAGTTGTTGCACGTGAAAATCGTCTAGATCCTGTTATCGGTCGTGGTAAAGAAATTCAACGTGTAATTGAAGTTTTAAGCCGTAGAACAAAAAACAATCCTGTATTAATTGGAGAACCTGGTGTAGGTAAAACGGCAATTGCAGAAGGATTAGCACAACAAATTGTAAATAATGAAGTTCCTGAAACATTAAGAGATAAGCGTGTTATGACACTAGATATGGGTACAGTTGTAGCTGGAACGAAATATCGTGGTGAATTTGAAGATCGTTTAAAGAAAGTTATGGATGAAATCCGTCAAGCTGGAAACATTATTCTATTTATTGATGAACTTCATACATTAATTGGTGCAGGTGGAGCAGAAGGTGCAATTGATGCATCTAACATTTTAAAACCATCTTTAGCACGCGGAGAGTTACAATGTATTGGGGCGACAACCTTAGATGAATATCGTAAATATATTGAAAAAGACGCGGCTTTAGAAAGACGTTTCCAACCAATTCACGTTGATGAGCCAAGTTTAGACGAATCAACTCAAATATTGAAAGGTTTACGTGATCGTTACGAAGCGCATCACCGTGTATCTATTACAGATGATGCAATTGATGCAGCTGTAAAGCTTTCAGACCGCTATATTACAGATCGTTTCTTACCAGATAAAGCAATTGATTTAATTGATGAAGCTGCTTCAAAGGTTCGCTTACGCTCTTATACAACACCACCAAATCTAAAAGAGCTTGAAGTAAAACTTGAGGAAATTAGAAAAGAAAAAGATGCAGCTGTGCAAAGTCAAGAATTTGAAAAAGCTGCTTCCTTACGTGATATGGAACAACGCTTACGTGAAAAGTTAGAAGATACGAAGCGTCAATGGAAAGAGCAACAAGGAAAAGAAAACTCAGAAGTGACAGTAGAAGATATTGCAAATGTCGTTTCTACGTGGACTCGTATACCGGTTTCTAAACTTGCACAAACAGAGACTGATAAATTATTAAACTTAGAATCCATTCTTCACAACCGTGTTATTGGTCAAGATGAAGCGGTAGTAGCTGTAGCGAAAGCTGTTCGTCGTGCTAGAGCAGGATTGAAAGATCCGAAACGTCCGATTGGTTCATTTATTTTCTTAGGACCAACAGGTGTAGGTAAAACAGAACTAGCAAGAGCATTAGCAGAATCTATGTTCGGTGATGAGGATGCAATGATTCGCATCGATATGTCTGAGTACATGGAGAAGCATTCGACTTCTCGTTTAGTTGGATCTCCTCCAGGATATGTTGGATATGAAGAAGGTGGACAATTAACAGAAAAGGTTCGCCGTAAGCCATATTCAGTTGTCCTATTAGATGAAGTAGAGAAAGCTCATCCTGATGTGTTTAACATTTTACTACAAGTATTAGAAGATGGTCGCTTAACGGATTCCAAAGGGCGTACAGTTGATTTCCGTAATACAATTGTTATTATGACATCTAACGTTGGTGCAGATGCGTTAAAACGTAATAAACATCTTGGATTTAACGTACAAGATGAGAGCCGCGATTATTCAGATATGAAAGGTAAAGTAATGGATGAACTGAAAAAGGCATTTCGTCCAGAATTCTTAAACCGTATTGATGAAATTATCGTGTTCCATATGCTTGAGAAAAAACATATTCAAGAGATTGTAACACTTATGGTGAATCAGTTAGTGAAGCGCTTAAAAGAGCAAGAGATTGAATTGCATTTAACAGAAGGAGCGATTTCAGCCATTGCTGATAAAGGATTTGACCGAGAATACGGTGCTCGTCCGCTTCGTAGAGCAATTCAGAAACATGTAGAAGATAGACTATCGGAAGAACTTTTAAAAGGTGCTATTGAGAAAGGACAAAAAGTTATCTTTGATGTTGAAGGGGAATCATTTGTCATTCATAGTGCTGAAAAGGTAAAATAAGTATAGACAAACTAAGAGGGCTACGAGATAGCCCTCTTTCTTGTACGAGAAGGATAAACTGTTTATAGATGAAAGTGAAGTGAAATATAAAACGATATGGCTAAAAAGAAAACAAAATTCACATGTCAAGAGTGTGGTTATCAGTCACCAAAATATATGGGGAAATGCCCTGGTTGTGGTCAATGGAATACGCTTGTTGAAGAGATGGAACCGGTTGTATCATCAAGACGCCTTAATTATGCCAATGCAATTCAATCGGAAGTAACAAAACCAAGACGCCTAACAGAAGTAGAAACAAAATCTGAGGCACGTATTGAAACGAAATTCCAAGAGTTTAACCGTGTACTTGGTGGTGGGATTGTAGATGGATCCTTAGTACTTATTGGTGGAGACCCTGGGATTGGGAAATCAACATTGTTATTACAAATTTCATCGCAATTAGCAGATTCTTCATATGATGTACTATACATATCGGGTGAGGAGTCAGCAAAGCAGATTAAACTTCGTGCAGATCGTTTGCATGTAAAGGGTAGTAATCTATTTGTTGTAGCAGAAACTGATCTACAGCGAATTGCAGCGCACATTGAAGAAATGAATCCAGCTTTTGTTGTTATTGACTCTATTCAAACGATACATTTACCTGAAGTGACGTCAGCCCCAGGAAGTGTAGCGCAAGTACGTGAATGTACAGCGGAATTAATGAAACTTGCAAAAACGAAAGGAATTCCTATTTTTATCGTCGGACATGTAACAAAAGAGGGGGCAATTGCAGGACCTCGTATGTTAGAACATATGGTCGATGCAGTTCTTTACTTTGAAGGAGATCGTCATCATACATATCGTATTTTGCGAGCTGTGAAGAATCGTTTTGGCTCCACGAATGAAATGGGTATTTTTGAAATGAAAGAGCTCGGTCTTGCGGAAGTCTTAAACCCTTCTGAAATTTTTCTTGAGGAAAGACCCGTTGGAGTCGCAGGATCAACAGTAGTTGCCTCAATGGAAGGAACAAGACCGGTTTTAGTAGAAATACAAGCATTAATCTCCCCTACTAGTTTTGGAAACCCTCGAAGAATGGCGACGGGAATTGATCATAACCGTGTATCGCTTATTATGGCAGTGCTAGAAAAAAGAACAGGTTTATTATTGCAAAACCAAGACGCATATTTAAAAGTAGCAGGTGGTTTGAAATTAGATGAACCAGCAATTGATTTAGCTGTGGCTTTAAGTATTGCTTCGAGTTTTAGAGATAAATCTACGACACCAACTGATGCAGTAATAGGAGAAGTAGGATTAACTGGAGAAATAAGAAGAGTATCAAGAATTGAACAACGTGTACAAGAAGCAGCTAAATTAGGATTTCAACGTGCTATTATTCCTAGAAAAAATTTGGGAGGATGGACAATTCCGGATGGGATTGAAGTAGTAGGTGTATCTAATTTAGGGGAAGCGCTTCGTTTGACATTAGGAGGCTAGGCTATGGAAGAAAACAAGCAACGTGTCAAAAGTATGATTAATATTTTACAGCTCGTGGCCCCAGGAACACCACTGCGCGAAGGGATAGATAATGTGCTTCGCGCACAAACAGGGGGACTAATTGTTCTTGGATATAATGAACAAATTAAAAGTATTGTTGATGGGGGATTTCACATTAATTGTGCATTCTCTCCTGCTAGTTTATACGAATTAGCAAAAATGGATGGGGCACTTATTTTAAATGAAACTGGAAGTAAAATTTTAATTGCAAATGCACAGTTAGTTCCAGAGGCATCTATTGATTCTATTGAAACAGGTATGCGCCACCGGACGGCAGAGCGTGTAGCAAAGCAGACAGGTAGTCTCGTTGTGGCTATTTCACAAAGACGTAACGTAATTACACTATATCAAGGGAATTTACGTTATACACTAAAGGATATAGGTGTTATTTTAACAAAGGCAAACCAAGCTATTCAAACGTTAGAAAAATATAAGGCTGTATGGAATGATGGTATTACGAATTTGGGCATTCTAGAATTTGAAGAAGTCGTTACAATGTCCGAGGTGGTTCATGTGTTACATAGTGTTGAAATGGTACTGCGGATTAAAAATGAAATATTGAGCTATATTCATGAGTTAGGAACGGAAGGTAGGTTAATTCGTTTACAACTTACAGAACTACTAGCTGATTTAGAGGCAGAGGCAGCGTTATTAATTAAAGATTATTATCAAGAAAAAACACAAGACCATCATCAAATTTTGAAAAAGTTACAAGATCTTGCGAATACACAACTTCTAGAGGATAGCGATTTAGTTAAATTGCTTGGCTATCCAGGACAAATGAGTTTAGAAGAAAGTGTGACGCCGAGAGGATACCGAATCACAAGCAAAATTTCGCGCGTTCCGCCACTTATCATTGAAAATTTAATTAATCGATTTAAGACTTTGCAAGGTGTTTGTCGAGCAACTATTAATGAATTGGATGATGTGGAAGGAATTGGAGAAGTAAGGGCGAAGAAAATACGAGAAGGCTTAAAAAGAATCCAAGAGCATCTCTATATGAGTAGACACAATTAAGAATATTACATTGATTCCATAATATAACGACACTAGAACATTTTTGGTATAAGATATGGTATATTGGTAAATAAAACTATTTATAAAAAAAACACGTCCGCTTTTGCATTCGGCGTTTTGATTAGCGAAACAATGGTTAATAATGAGTAGGAGGTGGTTGGATGTTAAAACGGATTGTACAGCTCTTCTTTCTAGTAATTGGCGGAGCGTTAGGGATTTACTTAATCCCAAAAGTTATTAATGTATTAGACATCGGTGCCGTTCCTTTATTGGAAGGATCGTATGTTCGTGCAATTATTGGTGCAATTATTTTATTTTTAACAACATTTTGGCTTGTAGATTATATTGTTCAACTTATTAAGCATATTGAAGAGGCTCTTGTAAAGGCGCCTGTAGCGGATGTTTTATTTGGTACATTAGGGTTAATCTCTGGTCTTATTGTTGCATATTTAATTTTAATACCAATTCGTGAATTTACAATTCCAGTTATTAGCACAGTGTTGCAAGTGTTCTTTACTCTTTTACTTGGATATTTAGGATTCCAAGTAGGGTTTAAAAAGAGGAATGAATTGCTAGGATTATTTACATTACCACAACGTGGGAAGAAGAAAAATAATAATAGTGAGAACGAAGAAACTGAGGTAGAAGAATCTACAACTCATTGGAAAATTCTCGATACGAGTGTAATTATCGATGGGCGTATTGCTGATATTTGCCAAACAAAGTTTTTAGAAGGAACAATTGTGATTCCACAATTCGTGTTAGAAGAACTTCAGCACATTGCCGATTCTTCTGATGCTTTAAAGCGTAATCGTGGTCGCAGAGGATTAGATATTTTAAATCGTATTCAAAAAGAGATGCCGATTCCGGTAGAAATTTATGAAGGCGATTTCGATGATATTCAAGAAGTGGATAGCAAACTTGTAAAGTTGGCGAAAATCACTGGTGGAACGGTAGTAACGAATGATTTCAATTTAAACAAAGTTTCTGAATTACAAGGGGTAACGGTGTTAAATATTAACGATTTAGCTAATGCAATTAAACCTGTTGTACTCCCAGGTGAAGAACTGAGTGTTTATGTTGTCAAAGATGGAAAAGAACAAAATCAAGGTGTTGCATATTTAGATGATGGCACGATGATTGTAGTAGAAGATGGTAGAGAATATGTAGGTTCACAACTCAATGTGCTTGTTACTAGTGTGTTACAAACATCGGCTGGGCGTATGATTTTCGCCAAACGTAAATTATTAGAAAAAGCATTATAAGTAGAGGATTATTAATATGTATACATTAATTATTCCAGCAGCTGGTCAAGGTAAGCGGATGGGTGCTGGTAAAAATAAGTTGTTCTTACTTATTAATGAAGTACCGATTATTGTGCATACGTTACGTGCTTTTGAAAAAGATAAAGCGTGCAAAAGTATTATTATGGCAATTAACGAAGAAGAACGTCCGTATTTTGAAGAATTAATGCAGAAGTATCCAATTGAAAAGCCAGTACAATTTATTCAGGGCGGAGCCGAAAGACAAGATAGTGTATATAACGCCATTCAGCATACTAGTGATGTTGAGTATGTTCTTGTACATGACGGCGCGCGTCCATTTGTAACGAACAAAGTGATTCAAGATGTATTAACTGCAGCGGAAAAATATGGAGCGTCCATTTGTGCGGTACCAGTGAAAGATACAGTTAAGAAAGTAGAGCAGGGTATCGTTGTCGAAACGGTAGAAAGATCTCAGCTCAAAGCTGTACAAACCCCACAAGGGTTCGCTGTTTCTCTTTTGTTAGAAGCTCATAGAAGTGCAAAACAGGGTTGTTTCCTTGGTACAGATGATGCAAGCCTCGTAGAACGTATCGGGAAGCAAGTAGGTGTAGTAGAGGGGAGTTACTATAATATTAAAGTGACGACTCCAGAGGATTTATTAATTGCTGAAAGTTTCCTTCATGTTCAAAAGAAATGAAAGTGATGATTATAGCGAAAAAAAGCTCGGCAACAGCCGGGCTTTTCTTTATAAGGATAGCGATATAATATAGAATCATAAAGCTCTGTAGTTTAGCTTGAGGAGGATGTAAAAAATGTTTCGAATTGGACAAGGTTTTGATGTACATGAGTTTGCGGAAGGTAGACCGTTAATTATTGGTGGAATTACAATTCCTCATGAGAAAGGATTAATTGGTCATTCAGATGCAGACGTATTGTTACATACGATTGCGGATGCATGTTTAGGTGCAATTGCAGCTGGGGATATTGGAAAGCATTTCCCTGATACAGATCCTGCTTTTAAAGATGCTGATTCAGCTGTATTGCTGCAAAAAGTTTGGGAATTTGTACGTGAACAAGGTTACGAGTTAGGGAATCTAGATTGTACAATTATTGCTCAAAAGCCAAAGATGGCACCGCATATTGAAAGTATGCGTAAACGTATTAGTGAACTATTAGAAACGTCTATTGACAATATCAATGTAAAAGCAACAACAACAGAAAAATTAGGATTTACAGGTAGAGAAGAAGGAATTGCTTCTCAAGCAGTTGTTTTATTACAGAAAAAATAATGGTTTTTAATTCGTAAGATGGATAATCACATTTTTTTGGTGTACAATTATAGAATGTGTTGACATTAAGAATGGAAGGTGTACCAATTATGGAAAAGCAAGTGAGAGTGCGCTATGCGCCAAGTCCAACAGGACACTTACATATCGGAAATGCGCGTACGGCATTATTTAATTATTTATTTGCTCGTCATCAAGATGGTAAGTTTATTATTCGTATTGAAGATACTGATGTGAAACGTAATGTTGCTGGTGGAGAAGAAAGCCAATTAAAATACTTGAAATGGCTCGGTATGGACTGGGATGAAGGTGTTGATGTTGGTGGTGAATTTGGACCATATCGTCAAACAGAGCGTTTAGATATTTATAAAAAATTATATGAAGATTTATTAGAACGCGGTTTAGCTTACAAATGTTATATGACAGAAGAAGAGCTAGAAGCAGAGCGTGAAGGACAAATCTCTCGTGGTGAAACACCGCGTTATGCTGGAAACCACCGTGATTTAACTGAGGAGCAAATGAAGGGATTTGAGGCTGAAGGCCGCATTCCGAGTATTCGTTTCCGTGTACCGGTTGATCGCGACTACACGTTTAAAGATATCGTAAAAGATGAAGTTGCATTCCATTCAAATGATTTCGGTGATTTCGTTATCGTGAAAAAAGATGGAATTCCAACTTATAACTTTGCGGTAGCAGTAGATGATCACTTAATGGAGATTACACATGTACTTCGTGGTGATGATCATATTTCAAATACGCCAAAACAAATGATGATTTACGAAGCTTTCGGTTGGGATATTCCGCAATTTGGTCATATGACTTTAATTGTAAACGAAAGCCGTAAAAAGTTAAGTAAGCGTGATGAATCTATTATTCAATTTATTGAGCAATATAAAGAGCTTGGATATCTTCCAGAAGCGATCTTTAACTTTATTGCACTACTAGGTTGGTCGCCAGTAGGAGAAGAAGAAATCTTCTCTCAAGAAGAATTTATCAAAATGTTCGATGCAGCTCGTTTATCAAAATCACCTGCATTATTTGATTCTCAAAAACTAAAATGGATGAACAACCAATATATGAAAAAGCAAGATTTAGATACGGTGGTAGAATTAAGCTTACCGCATCTAGTGAAAGCTGGACGTATAGGTGAAACTTTAAGCGAACAAGAACAAGCTTGGATTCGTGATGTAATTGCGTTATATCATGAACAAATGAGTTTTGGAGCTGAAATTGTAGAGCTTTCTGAAATGTTCTTCAAAGATCATGTTGATTATGAAGAAGAAGGACAAGAAGTATTAAAAGGTGAACAAGTACCAGAAGTACTTCGTGCATTTGCGGGTCAAGTAGAAGCACTAGAAGCGATGGAACCAGCAGCAATTAAGGCGGCTATTAAAGCAGTGCAAAAGGAAACAGGTCATAAAGGTAAAAACTTATTTATGCCAATCCGTGTTGCAACTACTGGTCAAACACATGGCCCAGAGCTTCCTAATGCTATTGCACTTCTTGGAAAAGAAAAAGTTTTAAATCGTCTTCAAAAAGTAATTGGTTAACATTTTCTAGATTTAGAAATATAATAAGTATACTTAAAACCTAATAAGGAAAAGCGACGAGAAGGAGAAGTAGAAAATCAGGCTTTTTACAGAGAGAACCACCTTTAGGCTGGAAGTGGTTTATAAGCGGATTTTTGAAATGCCCCTTCGAGTCTTCTGCTGAACAGCGAATTGTTTTGTGAAACGTCTTAGGGCGTAAAGTAAGCAGAAGCGGTGTACACCGTTATCATAGATGAGTTTGAGGCTTTCTTTAGCCTAAACAGAGTGGAACCGCGCTTATAAGGCGTCTCTGTCAATATGACAGAGGCGTCTTTTTTATACCGTAAAAATGGGTATGAGTATAAGTTTTATCCCCGTGTATAAAGATTTAGGGGGATAAGTAGGGAGTTAAGGGAGTTAGTTCACTCGAAAAAGCAGCCCATAAAGGGGAGGGAGCGTCGATGTTTAAGAGGCTTCGGGAAGATATTGAAGTCGTTTTTGAACAGGATCCAGCGGCAAGAAGTTATTTCGAAGTCATTTTGACTTACTCTGGATTACATGCAGTTTGGGCCCATCGAATTGCACATGCTTTTTATAAAAAGAATTTCTTCTTTATTGCACGTTGGATCTCACAAGTTAGTCGTTTTTTTACCGGTATTGAGATTCATCCAGGAGCAACAATTGGTCGTCGTTTTTTCATAGACCATGGAATGGGGGTTGTAATTGGAGAAACGTGCGAGATTGGTGATAATGTAACGATCTATCAAGGTGTTACATTAGGTGGTACGGGTAAAGAAAAGGGGAAGAGGCACCCTACAATTCAGGATAATGTATTAATTGCAACAGGTGCTAAAGTACTAGGTTCTATTACAGTTGGAGAGAATTCTAAAATTGGAGCAGGGTCTGTCGTATTAAAAGAAGTGCCTGCACATTCTACAGTTGTAGGTATACCTGGCCGAGTCGTTATTCAAAATGGAGTAAAGATCGGTCAAGAATTAAATCATTCTGACCTTCCAGACCCAATTTTTGATAAGTTAAAGGTCATGGAAGTAGAACTTGATAAATTGAAAAAACAACTTGAAGCAAAGGTAGAAAGGAAGGATAAAAATGACTATTCACATTTATAATACGTTAACGCGTCAAAAGGAAGAGTTTACTCCATTAGAAGAAAATAAGGTAAAGATGTATGTGTGTGGACCTACAGTTTATAACTATATTCACATTGGGAATGCAAGACCACCTATGGTATTTGATACGGTACGCCGTTATTTAGAATATAAAGGGTATGATGTGCAGTATGTATCTAACTTTACTGACGTAGATGATAAATTAATTAAAGCAGCAAATGAATTAGGTGAAGATGTGCCGACAATTGCTGACCGTTTCGTTGAAGCGTATTTTGAAGATGTAACGGCACTAGGTTGCAAACATGCAACAGTTCATCCGCGTGTAACGGAAAATATGGATATCATTATTGAATTTATTCAAGAACTTGTGAATAAAGGATATGCATATGAATCAGAAGGTGATGTGTACTTTAGAACGAAGGAATTTGAAGGATACGGTAAATTATCGCATCAACCAATCGCCGACTTACGTCACGGTGCACGCATTGAAGTAGGAGAAAAGAAACAAGATCCTCTTGATTTTGCTCTATGGAAAGCTGCGAAAGAAGGAGAAATCTTCTGGGAAAGCCCTTGGGGGAAAGGTCGTCCAGGCTGGCATATTGAATGCTCAGCAATGGCGCGTAAATACTTAGGAGATACAATCGATATTCATGCTGGTGGTCAAGACTTGGCATTTCCTCATCATGAGAATGAAATTGCGCAGTCTGAGGCATTAACAGGAAAAACATTTGCACGTTATTGGATGCACAATGGATATATTAATATTAATAATGAGAAGATGTCTAAGTCACTGGGGAACTTCATTTTAGTTCACGATATCATTAAGCAATATGATCCACAGCTAATTAGATTCTTTATGCTATCGGTACATTACCGTCACCCAATTAATTTCAGTGAAGATTTACTACAAAGTACAAATAACGGACTGGAAAGAATTAAAACGGCTTACGGTAATTTAAAACACCGTATGGAAAGTAGTACTGATTTAACAGATCATAATGAGAAATGGTTAGCGGAACTGGAAAAATTCCAGACTGCATTTGAAGAAGCAATGAATGATGACTTCAACACTGCTAATGCAATCACTGAGTTATATAATGTAGCAAATCATGCAAATCAATATTTACTGGAAGAACATACGTCTACAGTTGTAATTGAAGCATACGTAAAACAACTTGAAACATTATTTGATATTTTAGGGTTAGAATTAGCGCAAGAAGAGTTGCTTGATGAAGAAATTGAGGTACTTATTCAAAAGCGCATTGAAGCTCGTAAAAATCGTGATTTTGCGTTATCGGATCAAATTCGCGATGATTTAAAAGACCGTAATATTATTTTAGAAGATACCGCTCAAGGTACAAGATGGAAAAGAGGATAAGAATGATTGATGCAAAGCAATTAAACAGCTTAGCGTTAGCATATATGGGTGATGCGGTATATGAACAATATATCCGCTATCACCTACTTCAAAAAGGGAAAGTTCGTCCTAATCAATTGCATCGATTAGGGACAAGCTTTGTTTCGGCAAAAGCGCAGGCGAAAGTTGTTTATCATTTATTAGAGACAGCATTTTTAACAGAGGAAGAAGAGGCGGTACTAAGAAGAGGGCGGTAATGCAAATTCAGGTACTGTCCCGAAAAATACTGATGTACAAACATATCGATATAGTACAGCCTTTGAAGCGCTAATTGGCTATCATCACTTATTAAATAATCGTGAAAGATTAGACGAAATTGTATATAAGGCAATTGCTGTTTTAGAAGAAAAGGAAGGGGGCACATCATCATGAGTAGTGAATATATTATCGGACGTAACCCTGTAATTGAAGCGTTACGCTCAGGAAGAGATATTAATAAAATTTGGATCGCGGAAGGTGCTGCCAAAGGACAAATACAAATTGTACTAGCACTAGCGAAAGAAAATAAGATTATTTTACAACATGCACCAAAGAAGAAGTTAGACCAGTTAGTTGAGGGGAACCATCAAGGTGTAATTGCTCAAGTGGCTGCATATCAATATGCTGAGCTAGAAGATCTATTTAAAGTGGCAGAGAAGCGTAACGAAGATCCGTTCTTCTTAATTTTAGATGAAATCGAAGACCCGCATAACCTAGGTTCTATTATGCGTACTGCGGATGCAACAGGAGCTCATGGAATTATTATTCCGAAAAGAAGAGCTGTGGGACTTACTGCATCAGTTGCGAAAGCATCGACTGGAGCAATTGAATATATTCCTGTTGCACGTGTAACGAATTTATCTCGTACAATCGATGAATTAAAAGAACGTGGACTTTGGATTGCTGGTACAGATGCAAAAGGGAAAACGGATTACCGTAATTTAGATGGTAAAATGCCAATTGGATTAGTAATTGGAAGTGAAGGAAAAGGTATGAGTCGTATTATTGGTGAAAAATGTGATTTCTTAATTACTTTACCGATGGTCGGTAAAGTTACATCCTTAAATGCTTCAGTAGCCGCAAGTTTGTTAATGTATGAGGTATATCGTAAGCGTCACGAAATTGGTAAATAAAAAATGAACGATATTTTAATCGTTGACGGTTACAACATTATCGGAGCTTGGGGAGACTTGAAGAAACTACGGGATGTAGATTTGCAATCATCAAGAGATGCACTGATTGATAAGATGGCGGATTACCAAGGATACACAGGTACAAAGGTAATGATAGTTTTTGATGCTTATACAGTCCAAGGTATTGAAAAAAAGATGAAACAATCGCGTGTGGAAGTCATATTCACGAGGAAGAATCAAACTGCAGATGAAAAGATAGAGCAGCTTGCGATTGAGCTTAGAAATATAAATACGCAAATATATGTTGCGACTTCTGATTATACGGAACAATGGGTTATATTTGCGCAAGGTGCTCTTCGGAAATCTGCACGTGAATTGGAGTTGGAAGTACAAGCGATGGAGCAACAAGTAAGAAGGCGTACACAAGACACAAAAGAAAAGCAACCCGCCATGCGAAAGATATTTAGTAAAGATATTACAGAAAAATTAGAAAAATTAAGAAGAGGAGAGCGTTGAAGCATTGACGCTCTTTATCTTTTTACTGTATAATATTGCTAAATAAATAGCGGTCGGAGGGATCAAGGTGGAAGCAGGCTTCGTAAGTGTAGGCGACGTTACATTTCGTGATTTAGAGGATGAGGCAATCGTTGAGTTAGTTCGAAAAGGTAATACTGACGCTCTAGAATATTTGATTCACAAATATAAGAACTTTGTTCGCGCGAAATCGAGATCTTATTTCTTAGTGGGTGCCGATCGAGAAGATATTGTTCAAGAAGGTATGATTGGATTGTTTAAAGCGATTCGTGATTATAAAGAGGACAAGCTGTCTTCATTCAAAGCATTTGCTGAACTGTGTATCACTCGGCAAATTATTACCGCTATTAAAACAGCAACAAGGCAAAAACATATTCCGTTAAATTCATATGTGTCTTTAGATAAGCCGATTTATGATGAGGAATCTGATCGGACATTATTAGATGTTATTTCGGAAGCGAAGGTAACGGATCCTGAAGAAATGATTATAAGTCAGGAAGAATATACAGACATAGAATCTAAAATATCTGAATTATTAAGCGATTTAGAAAGAAAAGTGCTTTCTTTATATCTAGATGGTCGTTCTTATCAAGAGATTTCGGAACAGTTAAATAGACATGTGAAATCTATTGATAATGCTTTACAGAGGGTGAAGCGGAAATTGGAACGATATATGGAAATGAGAGAGAGTACCACTTTAAATTCATAACAAATGCTACAGGTGTAAAAAATCACCTGTTTTCTTTTTGTAGAGAGTGCAAAAGGCATGTCATTGACATTGTCTTTTGTTGTATGATACATTTTTAGGGACATAATGTTACAAGGTTGGTGTAACTAATGAGGAAAAAAGTTGTACTCTCATGTGAAGAGTGTAAAAATCGAAACTACTCTACGATGAAAGATACGAGCTCAGTAGAGCGACTTGAAATAAAGAAGTTTTGTAAAACATGCAATCAGCATACAGTTCACAAGGAAACAAAATAAATAATTGAAATAATACACTGGAGGTCCCGTAGATGCGTTTAACGAACTTTTTCGGCGATGTAGGTCGCGAAATGAAAAAAGTAAGTTGGCCTAAAAAAGATGAATTACTCCGTTCAACAGCGACTGTTATCGCTACAGTTGTCTTCTTTGCGATTTTCTTCGCAGTGGTTGATATGGGCATTTCTTCTTTAATTCGGTTAATTCTTGGTTAATTCTTGAATAAGAAGCACTTATCCATGATATAATGTTATTTATAAGAACTGTGTAAAGGCCCGGTGAACGGGTTTTTTCATTTGCGCAAAAAAATGTACGTCAGGGAGGGAAGGACGCTCGTCCTAAATGAATGGAAAAAAGTTGGTATGTTGTCCATACTTATTCTGGATATGAAAATAAAGTAAAAGCAAACCTAGAGAAACGTGTAGAATCAATGGGTATGCAAGATAAAATTTTCCGTGTTGTTGTCCCGGAAGAAGTAGAAGTAGAAATGAAAAACGGTAAAGAAAAATTAATGAAAAGAAAAGTGTTCCCAGGTTATGTATTAGTAGAATTAATCATGACTGATGACTCTTGGTATGTTGTACGTAACACGCCAGGTGTAACTGGGTTCGTTGGTTCTTCTGGTTCTGGATCTAAACCATCACCTCTATTAGAAGAGGAAGTGGTTACCATTATGAAGCATATGGGAATGGACAACGAAGTGGTTGATTTCGACTTTGAACTTCATGAGACAGTGCGTGTAAATGAGGGGCCATTCGCAGATTATACAGGTGCTATTGAAGAAATTGATGTGGAGAAGAAAAAGGTTAGCGTGCTTGTGGACATGTTTGGTCGCGAGACTCCAGTTGAGCTTGACTTCCATCAAATTGAAAAATTATAAAATGAAACTTGAAATGAATTGTAAAAAGTGATAATATCTTTTAAGTCAGTACGTCTTCGTTATCGGAGACGTTTTTTGAAAGATTTTATCCTTACAGATAAAATATGACGTGGGAGGGCAAATCACTGTCCAATTGACCACATCACGGACTTAAGGAGGTGTGTCTCGTGGCTAAAAAGGTAATTAAAATGGTAAAGCTTCAAATTCCTGCAGGTAAAGCTAACCCAGCTCCACCAGTTGGTCCAGCATTAGGACAAGCAGGTGTTAACATCATGGGCTTCTGTAAAGAGTTTAACGCTCGTACAGCTGATCAAGCTGGTCTTATCATCCCTGTTGAAATTACGGTATTTGAGGACCGTTCATTCACTTTCATTACTAAAACTCCTCCTGCTGCTGTTCTTCTTAAGAAAGTAGCTGGTATTGAGTCTGGTTCTGGTGAACCAAACCGTAATAAAGTGGCAACTGTTAAGCGTGATAAAGTACGCGAAATCGCTGAAACTAAAATGCCTGACCTAAACGCTGCTAGTGTAGAAGCTGCAATGCGTATGGTTGAAGGTACTGCACGCAGTATGGGCATCGTTATCGAAGACTAATTCGATTTGTTTTTTTTAAAAAGGTTGCGGGTCTGGAATTCCAATTCGCAACCTTTATTATCGTAAATGATTATCGTTTTTAAATAAATGGATGGCGCGCATCCTCAGGTTATACCTGAAAATAAGCGTAAACGTGGGAGGTTATTCCGCTAAAACCACATTCGAGGAGGAAATAAAAATGGCTAAAAGAGGTAAAAAGTACGTAGAAGCTGCAAAGCTTGTTGATCGTGCAACTGCTTACTCTGCAACAGAAGCAGTAGAATTAGTAAAGAAAACAAACACAGCTAAATTT
This sequence comes from Bacillus sp. EE-W1, assembly GCF_009760835.1. Lineage (NCBI taxonomy): Bacteria > Bacillati > Bacillota > Bacilli > Caryophanales > Bacillaceae > Bacillus > Bacillus sp. EE-W1. The sequence continues at coordinate 18,508 of NZ_WIPE01000005.1, forward strand.
GATGCGACTGTAGAAGTTGCATTCCGTTTAGGTGTTGACCCTAAGAAAGCTGACCAACAAATCCGTGGTGCAGTTGTTCTTCCACACGGTACTGGTAAAGTACAACGTGTATTAGTATTCGCTAAAGGTGAAAAGGCTAAAGAAGCTGAAGCTGCTGGAGCTGACTTCGTAGGCGATGCTGATTACATCGGTAAAATCCAACAAGGTTGGTTCGATTTCGATGTAGTAGTAGCAACTCCTGACATGATGGGTGAAGTTGGTAAACTTGGTCGCGTATTAGGACCTAAAGGTTTAATGCCAAACCCTAAAACTGGAACAGTTACTTTCGATGTAACTAAAGCTGTTAACGAAATCAAAGCTGGTAAAGTTGAATACCGCGTTGATAAAGCTGGTAACATCCACGTTCCAATCGGTAAAGTATCTTTCGAAGATGCTAAATTAGTAGAAAACTTCGGAACAATTGCTGACACTTTACAAAAAGTTAAGCCAGCTGCTGCAAAAGGTACTTACATGAAGAACGTAACAGTTGCTTCTACAATGGGACCTGGCGTACGTGTAGACGTTTCTACATTAGCGTAAAATTTGGAAGTTGACTTCATAAAGAAGTTTTTATATAATCATTTATGTTGTGAATTTAATTAGTGTACCGTAGACAGTAGGTGTCAATAGACTTAATTTCCTACCTAGGTGTTAATATACGAAACGGAATTTTTTTCTGTGACTATATGCCTCCATGTCTACAAGTTGGGCATGGAGGTTTTTAGTGCACTTTCGGTACATCTTCTATATAATCTACAGGAGGTGTAATAACATGAGCAAAGTAATCGAAACTAAACAACAAGTTGTAACTGAAATCGCGGACAAACTTCGCGAAAGTAAATCTACAATCGTTGTTGACTACCGTGGTTTAACAGTTTCTGAAGTAACAGAATTACGTAAAAACTTACGTGAAGCTGGCGTTGAGTTCAAAGTTTACAAAAACTCTTTAACTCGTCGTGCTGCAGAGTCTGCTGAAATGGCTGAGTTAAACGAATTCTTAACAGGACCAAACGCAATCGCGTTCAGTAACGAGGATGTAGTTGCTCCTGCGAAAGTATTAAACGACTTCGCTACAAAACATGAAGCTTTAGAAATTAAAGCTGGTGTAATCGAAGGTAAACTTGTAACACTTGATGAGGTTAAAGCTATCGCTACTCTTCCATCACGTGAAGGCTTACTTTCTATGCTTCTTAGCGTTCTTCAAGCTCCAATCCGTAACCTTGCACTTGCTACTAAAGCAGTTGCAGAACAAAAGGAAGAGCAAGGCGCTTAATTTTTTAAAAGATAATTACTTGTTATCTATAAAACAATACAAACCTATTTAAGGGAGGATATTTACAATGACTAAAGAACAAATCATTGAAGCAGTTAAATCTATGACTGTATTAGAACTTAACGACTTAGTAAAAGCTATCGAGGAAGAATTCGGCGTAACTGCTGCTGCTCCTGTAGCTGTAGCTGGTGGCGCTGGTGAAGCTGCTGCTGAGAAAACTGAATTTGACGTAGTACTTGCAAGTGCTGGCGCTCAAAAAATCAAAGTTATCAAAGCTGTACGTGAAATCACTGGTCTTGGCTTAAAAGAAGCTAAAGAATTAGTTGACAACACTCCAAAAGCAATCAAAGAAGGCGTTTCTAAAGAGGAAGCTGAAGAAATGAAAGCTAAACTTGAAGAAGTTGGCGCTGCTGTAGAAGTTAAGTAATTAACTTTTGATGCTTTAAAAAAAGCTCGCTCTCATGCGAGCTTTTTTTTTAACTGTAAAGAAAAGAGGTGGCCATATGGCAGACCATTATTTTTCTAACGACCCTTCTAGTAAAAGTGATCGTAAACGATGGGAATTTACACTTCGTGGATCTCAATTTACTTTCTTATCTGACCGTGGGGTGTTCTCGAAAAACGAAGTGGACTTTGGTTCTCGTCTTTTAATTGAAGCGTTTCAAGTGCCAGATATTAAAGGTGATATATTAGACGTAGGTTGTGGATATGGACCAATTGGTTTATCGTTGGCGAAAGAGTTTCAAGACCGTAAAGTTCACATGGTGGATGTGAATGAAAGGGCGCTTGAGCTTGCGAAAGAAAATGCCGCTAACAATAGAATTGGAAATGTACGCATTTTTCAAAGTAGCGTCTATGAAAATGTAGATGGTATGTATGCTGCTATTCTATCTAATCCTCCAATTCGTGCAGGTAAAGATATCGTGCATGAGATTTTAGAAAAGGCTGTAGAGTATTTAGTTCCAGGTGGAGAGTTGTGGATTGTTATTCAAAAGAAGCAAGGTGCACCATCTGCACTGAAGAAACTAGAGGAAGTATTTTCTGAAGTCGAAGTTGTAGAAAAGAAAAAAGGATATTATATCATAAAATCAAAAAAACGTTGACGGTTATTTTTGGCTATGTTAACATTATACAATGCCAATATATGATTTTCTGCGTTGAGAAAGATGTATATTTTTGTTTCTCTTGGAAAAGATAGTAAAATCAGCAGATTATGAAACAGAATGATGGTTTTCTTATAGAAGCCATTTTTCTTTTTTGAGCAGGTAGAAAGACTCAACGTATTTATCTTTAAGAGAAAAAACTACGCTAATAGCAGTAGTTGTATTTATTTGTGATTTTGCACAAATTTTTTTGTGCATTTATAATACTCATGATTTGAGGGGTGAAGCAGTTGACAGGTCAACTAGTTCAATACGGACGCCACCGCCAACGAAGAAGTTATGCCCGTATTAGTGAAGTATTAGAGTTACCAAATCTTATCGAAATTCAAACCTCTTCTTATCAGTGGTTTCTTGATGAGGGTTTGCGAGAAATGTTCCAGGACATTTCTCCGATCGAAGACTTTACGGGAAATCTATCGCTTGAATTTATCGACTACAGCTTAGGTGAACCTAAATACTCTGTAGACGAATGCAAAGAGCGTGATGTGACGTATGCAGCACCACTTCGTGTAAAAGTGCGTCTAATCAACAAGGAAACTGGTGAAGTAAAAGAACAAGATGTGTTCATGGGAGATTTCCCACTCATGACAGAGACTGGAACATTCGTAATTAACGGTGCAGAACGTGTTATCGTTTCCCAGTTAGTTCGCTCTCCAAGCGTATACTATAGTGGCAAAGTGGATAAAAACGGAAAACGTGGTTTTACTGCTACTGTAATTCCAAACCGCGGAGCTTGGTTAGAGTATGAGACAGATGCTAAGGATGTTGTATATGTGCGTATTGACCGTACGCGTAAACTTCCTGTAACTGTTTTGTTACGCGCATTAGGGTTTGGCTCTGATCAAGAAATCACCGAGCTTTTAGGTGATAACGAATACTTAAGCAACACATTAGAAAAAGACAACACAGATAGCACAGAAAAAGCATTGCTTGAAATTTATGAGCGTCTACGTCCTGGTGAACCACCAACAGTAGAAAATGCTAAGAGCTTACTTGTGTCTCGTTTCTTCGATCCAAAGCGCTACGATTTAGCAAATGTAGGTCGCTATAAGATCAACAAGAAGTTACACATTAAAAACAGATTGTTTAATCAACGTTTAGCTGAAACATTAGTGGATCCAGAAACTGGTGAAATTTTAGCGGCGGAAGGAACAATCTTAGATCGTCGTACACTTGATCGCATTTTACCTTACTTAGAGAAAAACATTGGATTCAAAACAGCGAAACCAATGGGTGGAGTGGTAGAAGGCGATGTTGAGCTGCAATCTATTAAAATTTATGCTCCTGAGTCAGAAGGCGAACGCGTAATTAATGTAATTGGTAATGCAAATATTACTCGTGATGTAAAACACATCACACCAGGTGATATCCTTGCTTCTATCAGTTACTTCTTCAACCTACTATACAAAGTGGGGGATACAGATGATATCGACCATTTAGGAAACCGTCGTCTGCGTTCTGTTGGAGAACTATTACAAAATCAATTCCGTATCGGTCTTTCTCGTATGGAACGTGTTGTTCGTGAGAGAATGTCGATTCAAGATACAAATGCAATTACACCACAAGCGTTAATTAACATTCGCCCGGTTATTGCATCTATTAAAGAGTTCTTCGGAAGTTCTCAGTTATCTCAGTTCATGGATCAAACAAACCCATTAGCAGAGTTAACTCACAAACGAAGACTATCTGCATTAGGACCCGGTGGTTTAACGCGTGAGCGCGCAGGCTTTGAAGTACGTGACGTTCACTACTCTCACTATGGTCGTATGTGTCCGATTGAAACGCCAGAGGGACCAAACATCGGTTTGATTAACTCATTATCATCGTTCGCGAAAGTAAATGAGTTTGGTTTCATTGAAACACCATACCGTCGTGTTGATCCAGAATCTGGTCTTGTAACAGGGCAGGTTGATTACTTAACAGCAGATGAAGAAGATAATTATGTTGTAGCCCAAGCGAATATGAAATTATCTGAAGAAGGAGAATTCCTTAGCGAAGATATCGTAGCTCGTTTCCGTGGTGAAAACATTGTCACAAATAAAGAACGCATCGACTACATGGATGTATCTCCAAAACAAGTAGTGTCGGCAGCGACAGCTTGTATTCCGTTCTTAGAAAACGATGACTCTAACCGCGCACTTATGGGAGCGAACATGCAACGTCAGGCGGTTCCGTTAATGAATCCGGAATCTCCGATTGTAGGTACAGGTATGGAGTACGTATCAGCAAAAGACTCAGGTGCTGCAGTAATCTGTAAACATCCTGGTGTTGTTGAACGCGTAGAAGCACGTGAAGTTTGGGTACGTCGCTATGTAGAAGTTGACGGTCAAACAGTAAAAGGCGACTTAGATCGTTACAAAATGCAAAAATTCATTCGTTCTAACCAAGGAACTTGCTACAACCAACGTCCAATCGTAAGTGTTGGAAATGAAGTTGTAAAAGGTGAGATTCTTGCGGATGGTCCTTCTATGGAATTAGGTGAACTAGCACTTGGACGTAACGTGCTTGTTGGCTTCATGACTTGGGACGGTTATAACTACGAGGATGCGATCATTATGAGTGAGCGCCTTGTAAAAGATGATGTGTACACTTCTATTCATATTGAAGAATATGAGTCAGAAGCTCGTGATACGAAGCTTGGACCAGAAGAAATTACACGTGACATTCCAAACGTTGGGGAAGATGCATTACGCAACCTTGACGAGCGCGGTATCATTCGCGTTGGTGCGGAAGTAAAAGATGGAGATTTACTTGTTGGTAAAGTAACACCTAAAGGTGTAACAGAATTAACAGCTGAAGAACGTCTATTACATGCTATCTTTGGAGAAAAAGCACGTGAAGTACGTGATACATCACTACGTGTACCACACGGTGGTGGCGGTATTATCTTAGACGTAAAAGTATTCAACCGTGAAGATGGCGATGAATTGCCACCAGGCGTGAATCAACTTGTACGTGCATATATCGTTCAAAAACGTAAAATCTCTGAAGGTGACAAGATGGCCGGACGTCACGGTAACAAAGGTGTTATCTCTCGTATTTTACCAGAAGAAGATATGCCTTACTTACCAGACGGTACGCCAATCGATATCATGTTAAACCCATTAGGGGTACCATCTCGTATGAATATCGGTCAGGTATTAGAGCTTCATCTTGGTATGGCAGCAAGATACCTTGGTATTCACATTGCAACACCAGTATTCGATGGTGCTCGTGAGGAAGATGTTTGGGGCACGATTGAAGAAGCTGGTATGGCAAATGACGCGAAAACAATCCTGTATGACGGACGTACTGGTGAACCATTCGATAACCGCGTATCTGTTGGTGTCATGTATATGATCAAACTTGCGCACATGGTTGACGATAAACTTCATGCTCGTTCTACTGGACCATACTCACTTGTAACGCAGCAGCCTCTTGGAGGTAAAGCTCAGTTCGGTGGACAGCGTTTCGGTGAGATGGAGGTTTGGGCACTTGAAGCTTACGGTGCTGCTTATACTCTTCAAGAAATCTTAACAGTGAAGTCTGATGATGTTGTTGGACGTGTTAAGACGTATGAAGCAATTGTTAAAGGTGAAAATGTTCCAGAACCAGGCGTTCCTGAATCATTCAAAGTATTGATTAAAGAGCTGCAAAGTTTAGGTATGGACGTTAAAATGATGTCTAGCGACGATAAAGAAATTGAAATGCGTGATACAGAAGATGACGATGATCATCAATCAGCAGATAAATTGAATGTCGAAGTTGAGACAACTAAAGAATAATTGGGATAACCTGTAGACTAAAAGGGAGGTAGGCCCCTTGATAGATGTAAATAACTTTGAATATATGAAGATTGGACTTGCTTCACCTGACAAGATTCGTTCTTGGTCATACGGTGAAGTTAAGAAACCAGAAACAATTAACTATCGTACGTTAAAGCCTGAAAAAGATGGCTTGTTCTGTGAGCGTATTTTCGGACCACAAAAGGACTGGGAATGTCATTGCGGAAAATACAAACGTGTACGTTATAAAGGTGTAGTTTGTGATCGATGTGGCGTTGAAGTAACGCGTGCAAAAGTTCGTCGTGAACGTATGGGTCATATCGAATTAGCTGCTCCTGTATCTCATATTTGGTATTTCAAAGGTATCCCGAGCCGCATGGGACTTGTCTTAGACATGTCCCCTCGCGCGCTTGAAGAAGTAATTTATTTCGCTTCTTATGTTGTAACAGAAAGTGGAGATACACCACTTGATAAGAAGCAATTACTTTCTGAAAAAGAATACCGTGCATATCGTGATCGATATGGTAGCACATTCCAAGCTGCTATGGGTGCGGAAGCGATTAAAAAGCTACTACAAGACATCGATTTAGATAAAGAAGTAGACTTCTTAAAAGAAGAATTAAAAACAGCGCAAGGACAACGCCGTACTCGTGCTATTAAACGTCTAGAAGTATTAGAAGCATTCCGTAACTCTGGAAATCACCCATCTTGGATGATCCTAGATGTTCTTCCAGTTATCCCGCCAGAACTACGCCCAATGGTACAGTTGGATGGTGGACGTTTTGCTACTTCTGACTTAAACGACTTATACCGTCGTGTAATTAACCGTAATAATCGTTTAAAACGTCTATTGGACTTAGGTGCACCAAGCATCATCGTTCAAAACGAAAAACGTATGTTACAAGAAGCTGTAGACGCATTAATCGATAATGGTCGCCGCGGCCGTCCAGTTACTGGACCAGGTAACCGTCCATTAAAATCACTATCTCACATGCTTAAAGGTAAACAAGGACGTTTCCGTCAAAACTTATTAGGTAAACGTGTTGACTACTCTGGCCGTTCTGTAATCGTTGTAGGACCGAACTTAAAGATGTACCAATGTGGATTACCGAAAGAAATGGCGCTTGAATTGTTTAAGCCTTTCGTTATGAAAGAGTTAGTTGGAAAAGGTTTAGCACACAACATTAAGAGTGCTAAACGTAAAATTGAGCGTGTACAACCTGAAGTTTGGGACGTTTTAGAATCTGTGATCAAAGAGCATCCAGTACTTCTAAACCGCGCACCAACACTTCACCGTCTTGGTATCCAGGCGTTTGAACCTACATTAGTAGAAGGTCGCGCAATTCGTCTTCACCCACTTGTATGTACTGCATACAACGCGGACTTTGACGGTGACCAAATGGCAGTTCACGTACCGTTATCATCAGAGGCACAAGCAGAAGCTCGTATTCTTATGTTAGCGGCACAAAACATCTTGAATCCAAAAGACGGAAAACCAGTTGTTACTCCATCTCAGGATATGGTATTAGGTAACTACTACTTAACACTTGAGCGTGAAGGCGCAATCGGTGAAGGTATGGTCTTCAAAGATGCAAACGAAGCAATACTTGCATACCAAAATGGATATGTACATCTGCACACACGTGTTGCAGTTGCTGCAAGTTCGGTAAATAATGTAACGTTTACTGAAGAGCAAAAGAGTAAGCTTCTATTAACAACAGTTGGTAAATTAATATTTAACGAAATCTTACCAGAGTCGTTCCCTTATATTAATGAACCAACAAACTCAAACCTTGAAAAAGAAACACCAGCGGAATATTTCGTTGAAAAAGGTGCGAACATTAAAGAAATTATTGCTAGTCGCGAAGAAGTGGCGCCATTTAGCAAGAAGATTCTTGGTAACATCATTGCGGAAGTATTCAAACGTTTCCAAATTACGGAAACATCTCGCATGCTTGACCGTATGAAAAACTTAGGATTTAAGTACTCTACAAAAGCTGGTATTACAGTTGGGGTATCTGACATTCTTGTATTAGGCGAAAAAGATGAAATTCTCCATGAAGCACAAGCAAAAGTAGATAATGTAATTAAACAATTCCGTCGCGGTTTAATCACGGAAGAAGAACGTTACGATCGCGTTATCTCTATTTGGAGTAATGCAAAAGATGTTATCCAAGGAAAACTGATGAAATCCTTGAATAAACGCAACCCAATCTTCATGATGAGTGATTCAGGTGCCCGTGGTAACGCATCGAACTTTACTCAGCTTGCTGGTATGCGTGGTCTGATGGCCAATCCATCTGGTCGTATTATCGAACTTCCAATTAAATCAAGTTTCCGTGAAGGTTTAACAGTACTTGAGTACTTCATCTCTACGCATGGTGCGCGTAAAGGTCTTGCCGATACAGCACTTAAAACTGCCGATTCTGGTTACTTAACACGTCGTCTTGTAGACGTTGCACAAGATGTAATTGTCCGTGAAGATGATTGTGGAACAGATCGTGGTCTATTAATTGGTGCGATTAAAGAGGGTAATGAAGTAATTGAGTCATTATATGATCGTCTTGTTGGACGTTTTGCAAGAAAAACTGTAAAACATCCTGAAACAGGTGAAGTATTAGTTAGTGAAAACCAACTAATTACTGAAGATATCGCGCATATCGTTGAAAATTCGGGTGTTGAAACTGTAAACATTCGTTCAGCGTTCACGTGTAACACTCGCCACGGTGTATGTAAGAAGTGTTACGGTCGAAACTTAGCAACTGGTACAGACGTAGAAGTAGGAGAAGCGGTAGGTATTATCGCAGCTCAATCTATCGGTGAGCCAGGTACACAGTTAACGATGCGTACGTTCCATACAGGTGGGGTTGCCGGAGATGATATCACTCAAGGTTTACCTCGTATCCAAGAGATCTTCGAAGCTCGTAACCCGAAAGGTCAGGCAGTTATCAGTGAAATTGATGGTGTTATCGCAGCGATTAACGATGTTAAAGATCGCCAAGAAGTAGTTGTACAGGGTGAAGTTGAAGCTCGTACGTATGCTATTCCTTACGGTGCACGTCTGAAAGTAACTCTAGGACAGCCAATTAGCCACGGTAAAGAGTTAACAGAAGGTTCTATTGATCCGAAAGAATTACTAAAAGTAACGGACATTACGGCGGTTCAAGAATACTTACTACGTGAAGTTCAAAAAGTATACCGTATGCAAGGGGTAGAAATTGGTGACAAACACGTAGAAGTAATGGTACGTCAAATGTTACGTAAAGTTCGTGTAAGTGATGCGGGTGAAACAGATGTATTACCAGGAACACTACTAGATATCCATCAGTTTACTGATGCGAATGCGAAGGTGTTACTGAAAGGTAAACAACCAGCAACGGCTAGACCTGTTCTACTTGGTATTACAAAAGCTTCACTTGAAACTGATTCATTCTTATCTGCAGCATCGTTCCAAGAAACGACACGTGTCTTAACTGATGCAGCGATTAAGGGTAAACGCGATGAGCTTCTAGGATTGAAAGAAAATGTTATTATCGGTAAACTTGTTCCTGCTGGAACAGGTATGAATCGTTATCGCAAAGTGGATCTTGTAAAAACAACACAAGGTGACATGAATGTAGAAAACGATGAAGTTTATGTGGAACAGTAAAATTTTCCGTCGTAAATTTTGTATAAAAACAGTTAATCCTAGTTGACATTGTATGAGTCAAAATGTTACTATAATCAAGGTTGCTCCTGAACGATGCTTTGGAGGATATTTATATGTCTTATCAAAAAGTGTCAAATGCTGAAAATGTAGTCGTTGGTCATAAACGCACATTGGAGGCAATCAAAAATGGTATAGTTAAAGAAGTTGTTATTGCGGAAGATGCTGATATGCGGTTAACCCATATGATCATTCGTACCGCCTTGCAACATAACATACCCATAACCAAAGTTGAATCAGTTCGTAAGCTTGGAAAAGTTTCGGGGATTCAAGTGGGAGCTTCAGCAATAGGAATAATAAGTTAAAACTGTTTTTGTGAGGAGAGAGCATTTGCTCTTCCTTGCAAAAACTTTGTTTTCAACTAATAATGAACCACCTGGATATGTGGTCATACAAACATGCGAAGGGAGGATAATCAAATGCCTACTATTAACCAATTAGTGAGAAATGGTCGTACTGATAAAGTATGGAAATCTAAATCACCTGCGTTAAACAAAGGGTTCAACTCTTTAAAGAAAAAATCAACTGATATCTCTGCACCTCAAAAACGTGGTGTATGTACTCGTGTTGGTACAATGACTCCAAAGAAACCTAACTCAGCGTTACGTAAATACGCTCGTGTACGTTTAACAAACGGTATCGAGGTTACAGCTTACATCCCAGGTATCGGTCATAACCTACAAGAGCATAGCGTAGTATTAATTCGCGGTGGTCGAGTAAAGGATTTACCAGGGGTACGTTACCACATCGTTCGTGGTGCGCTTGATACAGCTGGTGTTGACAAACGTATGCAAGGACGTTCTAAATATGGTACTAAGCGACCAAAACCTGCTAAAAAATAATAAACTTATAATGAAAGGAGGAACTCAATATGCCTCGTAAAGGACCTGTTGCGAAACGTGACGTGTTACCAGATCCAATGTACAAGTCTAAGCTAGTAACACGCCTTATCAACAAAATGATGGTTGACGGTAAAAAAGGTAAATCTCAAACAATTCTTTATAACGCTTTCGATATCGTTCGTGAACGTTCAGATAAAGACCCTATGGAAGTATTCGAGCAAGCTCTTAAGAACATCATGCCTGTTCTTGAAGTACGTGCTCGTCGTGTTGGTGGTGCTAACTACCAAGTTCCAGTTGAGGTTCGTCCAGAACGCCGTACAACTTTAGGTCTTCGCTGGTTAGTAAACTATGCTCGTCTTCGTGGTGAAAAAACTATGGAAGAGCGTCTAGCTTACGAAATCTTAGATGCAGCTAACAATGCTGGTGCATCTGTTAAGAAACGTGAAGACACTCATAAAATGGCAGAAGCTAACAAAGCATTTGCTCATTACCGTTGGTAGGATTCAACGTAAAATAAATGTAAGCATAAACCGCTTTATTTGTCGCTTATGGAAGTGTGGAGAGGGAGAATGCCTCTCCCTTTCGTTGGGCGCTCGTTTTACATAATGAGGGTACTGGACATACTGACATGTGTAACAATATAAAGTGGCTTTTTTGCTACTTAAAATAAAAAAATCCAATCCATATATGGAAGGAGCAAGACACCAAATGACAAGAGAGTTCTCTTTAGAAAACACTCGTAATATTGGTATCATGGCTCACATCGATGCTGGTAAAACAACAGCAACTGAGCGTATTCTGTATTATACAGGACGTATTCATAAAATCGGTGAAACTCATGAAGGTGCATCTCAGATGGACTGGATGGAGCAAGAGCAAGAGCGTGGTATCACAATTACTTCTGCTGCAACTACAGCTCAATGGAAAGGTCACCGTGTAAACATCATTGACACTCCAGGACACGTAGACTTCACAGTAGAAGTAGAACGTTCTTTACGCGTACTTGATGGTGCGGTAGCAGTACTTGATGCACAATCTGGTGTAGAACCACAAACAGAAACTGTTTGGCGTCAGGCTACTACTTACGGTGTACCTCGTATCGTATTCGTTAACAAAATGGATAAGATTGGTGCGGATTTCTTATACTCTGTAGGAACAATCCACGATCGTTTACAAGCAAACGCACACCCAATTCAGTTACCAATTGGTGCTGAAGATGAGTTCAATGGTATCATTGACCTTGTTGAGGAATGTGCTTACATGTACGGTAACGATTTAGGAACAGACATCGAGCGTGTTGAAATTCCTGAAGAGCATAAAGAATTAGCTGCAGAATACCGTGGAAAACTTATCGAAGCGGTAGCTGAGCTTGATGAAGAAATGATGATGAAGTACCTAGAAGGTGAAGAAATCACTGTAGAAGAGCTTAAAGCTGGTATCCGTAAGGCTACAACTTCTGTAGAATTCTTCCCAGTAATCTGTGGTTCTGCATTCAAAAATAAAGGTGTTCAAATTCTGTTAGACGCAGTTATCGACTACCTACCATCTCCATTAGACGTACCAGCTATTAAAGGTACTCTTCCGGATACAGATGAAGAAATCGAACGTAAGTCTAGCGATGAAGAACCATTCGCAGCTTTAGCATTCAAAATCATGACTGACCCTTATGTTGGTAAGTTAACGTTCTTCCGTGTGTATTCTGGTGTGTTAAACTCTGGATCATACGTGAAAAACTCAACTAAAGGTAAGCGTGAGCGTGTAGGTCGTATCCTACAAATGCACGCTAACAGCCGTGAAGAGATTTCAACAGTTTACGCTGGTGATATCGCTGCTGCTGTAGGTTTAAAAGATACTACTACTGGTGATACTCTTTGTGATGAGAAGAGTCTTGTTATCCTTGAGTCTATGGAATTCCCAGAGCCAGTTATCTCTGTAGCTATCGAACCAAAATCTAAAGCTGACCAAGATAAAATGGGTACAGCATTATCTAAGCTTTCTGAAGAAGATCCAACATTCCGTGCTCACACTGACCAAGAAACTGGCCAAACAATCATCGCTGGTATGGGTGAACTTCACCTTGATATCATCGTTGACCGTATGCGCCGTGAATTCAAAGTGGAAGCAAACGTTGGTGCTCCTCAGGTAGCATACCGTGAGACTTTCCGCGCTGCTGCGAAAGTTGAAGGTAAGTTCGCTCGTCAATCTGGTGGTCGTGGACAATTCGGTCACGTTTGGATTGAGTTTGAACCTAATGAAGAAGGTAAAGGTTTTGAATTCCAAAACAAAATCGTCGGTGGTGTAGTTCCACGTGAATACATCCCAGCTGTTGGAGCGGGTCTTGAAGACTCACTTAAAAATGGTGTACTAGCTGGTTATCCACTAGTTGACATCAAAGCTGCGTTAGTTGACGGATCTTACCATGATGTCGATTCATCTGAGATGGCGTTCAAAATCGCTGCATCTATGGCACTTAAAGCTGCGGTTTCTAAATGTAGCCCAGTAATTCTTGAGCCAATGATGAAAGTTGAAGTTGTAATTCCTGAAGAGTACATGGGTGACATTATGGGCGACGTAACATCTCGTCGTGGACGTGTAGAAGGTATGGAAGCTCGCGGTAACGCACAAGTTGTTCGTGCTATGGTTCCACTTTCTGAAATGTTCGGTTATGCAACGGCATTACGTTCTAACACTCAAGGACGCGGAACATTCTCAATGACATTTGATCATTATGAAGAAGTACCGAAGTCTGTTTCTGAAGAAATTATTAAAAAAAATAAAGGTGAATAATTGATTTTTATCGATTGTTCAAGTATAACTACTTATGTAAGCTTAGAAAGTGGGACGTAAGTTTCACTTTCTAGTCTAAATATAAAATAACCTATATAAACTAAGGAGGAATTTAGAATGGCTAAAGCTAAATTCGAACGTTCTAAACCCCATGTTAACATCGGTACAATCGGCCACGTTGACCATGGTAAAACTACATTAACTGCTGCGATCACTACAGTTCTTGCAAAAGCTGGTGGTGCTGAAGCACGCGGATACGATCAAATCGACGCTGCTCCAGAAGAAAGAGAGCGCGGAATCACAATCTCAACTGCACACGTTGAGTACGAAACTGAAACTCGTCACTATGCACACGTTGACTGCCCAGGTCACGCTGACTATGTTAAAAACATGATCACTGGTGCTGCTCAAATGGACGGCGGTATCTTAGTAGTATCTGCTGCTGATGGCCCAATGCCTCAAACACGTGAGCACATCCTTCTTTCTCGTCAAGTAGGTGTTCCTTACATCGTTGTATTCTTAAACAAATGCGACATGGTAGACGACGAAGAATTATTAGAATTAGTAGAAATGGAAGTTCGCGACCTATTATCTGAATACGGATTCCCAGGCGACGATATTCCTGTAATCAAAGGTTCTGCTCTTAAAGCTCTTCAAGGAGAAGCTGATTGGGAAGCAAAAATCATTGAATTAATGACTGAAGTTGATGCTTACATCCCAACTCCAGAACGTGAAACTGACAAACCATTCTTAATGCCTATCGAGGATGTATTCTCTATCACAGGTCGTGGTACAGTTGCAACTGGTCGTGTAGAGCGCGGAATCGTTAAAGTTGGTGACGTAGTAGAAATCATCGGTCTTGCTGAAGAAAATGCTTCTACAACTGTAACTGGTGTAGAGATGTTCCGTAAACTTCTTGACCAAGCTCAAGCTGGAGACAACATCGGTGCTTTACTTCGTGGGGTTGCTCGTGAAGACATCCAACGTGGACAAGTTCTTGCTAAAACTGGCTCTGTAAAAGCTCACGCTAAATTCAAAGCTGAAGTTTTCGTATTATCTAAAGAAGAAGGTGGACGTCACACTCCATTCTTCGCTAACTACCGTCCTCAGTTCTACTTCCGTACAACTGACGTAACTGGTATCATCCAATTACCAGAAGGTACTGAAATGGTAATGCCTGGTGACAACATCGAAATGACTATCGAACTTATCGCTCCAATCGCTATCGAAGAGGGAACTAAATTCTCTATTCGTGAAGGTGGACGTACAGTAGGTTACGGTGTAGTTGCTACTATCGTTGAGTAATCTTAACTGATATAAAAAAACCAAGGGATTTTCCCTTGGTTTTTTTGTTTGTATTTATATAAGGAATGAAATGATTTTTTTATGTTTTGACGAGTTTCTTCTATAGTAATACAAAATCAATAAACTAAAATCCAGAAACTGTAAAACAGATTCTGTGAGATGAAAACTTGAAATTCTTTAAAGTGCCATGTATAATAGCAAAAGTAGAGAAAAGCAGATGCAAACAAAAAGATGCTTGCATCTAGACGAATAACATTGTATAATAGACAATGTTGGTCTTTGACTGCGATGAAGTGGAAGGTTGCTGACACACCCGGCCGCTTTGCCATGGCATGGTGTGGGGAAATTTCCATGGAGAAGGTCTATTTTAGAAATAGGCGAACGAAGGAGGGAAAATAATGGCAAAAGAAAAAATTCGTATCCGTTTAAAAGCTTATGATCACCGTATTCTTGATCAATCAGCTGAGAAAATTGTAGAAACAGCTAAGCGTTCTGGGGCAACAGTTTCTGGTCCGATCCCATTACCAACTGAGAAGACTATTTACACAATTCTTCGTGCTGTTCATAAGTACAAAGATTCTCGTGAGCAATTCGAAATGCGCACACACAAACGTTTAATCGATATCGTGAGTCCTACTCCACAAACAGTAGATTCATTAATGCGTTTAGACTTACCGTCTGGTGTAGATATCGAAATCAAACTATAATTCATATAACTTAAAAATGTAGGAGGTGTAACTCATGACCAAAGGAATCTTAGGAAGAAAGATCGGTATGACTCAAGTATTTGCTGAGAACGGTGAGTTAATCCCAGTAACAGTTATCGCTGCTAATCCAAACGTTGTTCTTCAAAAGAAAACAACTGAAACTGATGGCTACAATGCAATCCAGTTAGGATTTGAAGATAAACGTGAAAAGTTAACTAACAAACCTGAACAAGGCCACACTGCTAAAGCATCTACAACTCCTAAGCGCTTCATTCGCGAAATCCGCGATGCAGACGTGGACGGATTAGAGGTTGGTCAAGAGGTAAAAGTTGAAGTTTTCGCTGCAGGTGAAATCGTTGACGTAACAGGAATTTCTAAAGGTAAAGGTTTCCAAGGTGTTATCAAACGCCACGGACAATCTCGCGGACCTATGTCTCATGGTTCTCGCTATCACCGTCGTCCAGGTTCAATGGGCCCAGTTGCTCCGAACCGTGTATTCAAAGGCAAAAAACTTGCTGGACGTATGGGTGGAGACCAAGTTACTATCCAAAACTTAGAAATCGTTCAAGTTGACACTGAGCGCAACTTATTACTAGTAAAAGGTAACGTTCCAGGTGCTAAGAAATCTCTTGTAGTTGTTCAAGGCGCTGTGAAGGTTAGCAAATAATTCACAATAGGAAGGAGGAATTCCAATGCCAAAAGTTACTGTATATAACCAAACTGGTTCACAGGTTGGTGAAATCGAATTAGCTGAAGCTATTTTCGGTATCGAACCAAATGAAGCTGTACTTTTCGAAGCTGTAATGATGCAACGTGCATCTTTACGTCAAGGTACACACAAAGTAAAAACTCGTTCTGAAGTTCGTGGTGGTGGTCGTAAACCATGGCGTCAAAAAGGAACTGGACGTGCTCGTCAAGGGTCTATCCGCTCTCCTCAATGGCGTGGTGGTGGTACGGTATTCGGACCTACACCAAGAAGCTATGCGTACAAACTTCCTAAGAAGGTTCGTCGTTTAGCAATCAAATCTGCATTAGCTACTAAAGTAGTTGAGAACAACATTGTAGTTCTTGAAGACCTAGTGTTAAATGCACCAAAAACAAAAGACATGCTAGCAGTACTTAAAGGATTAACTGTTGAGAAGAAAGCTCTTATCGTAACTGCTGATGCAAACGAATCTGTAGAGTTATCTGCTCGCAATATCCCTGGAGTAACAGTAATCACTGCTGATGGCGTAAACGTTTTAGACGTGCTTCATCATGATAAGCTAATCATGACAAAAGCGGCAGTGGAAAAAGTAGAGGAGGTGCTTGCATAATGAGAGATCCTCGTGATATCATTAAGCGCCCAGTTATCACTGAACGTTCTATGGAAATGATGGCTGAAAAAAAATACACGTTCGATGTGGACGTTAAATCTAATAAAACAGAAGTTAAAGATGCTCTTGAAGCGATCTTTGGTGTTAAAGTAGAAAAAGTGAACATCATGAACTACAAGCCGAAAGCAAAACGCGTTGGTCGTCACGCTGGTTTTACTAGCCGTCGTCGTAAAGCAATCGTTAAGCTAACTGCTGACAGCAAAGAAATCGAAATCTTCCAAGGTGTTTAATTCTTACTAAAGAAGGAGGGAAATTGAGATGGGAATTAAAAAGTATAATCCAACTACTAACGGTCGTCGTAATATGACTACGAATGATTTCGCTGAAATCACGACTGACAGACCAGAAAAGTCATTACTTGCTCCTTTAAGCAAGAAGGCTGGTCGTAATAACCAAGGTAAAATTACTGTACGTCATCAAGGTGGCGGACATAAGCGTCAATACCGTATCATCGACTTTAAGCGTAACAAAGATGGAATTCCAGGACGCGTTGCTACGATCGAATACGATCCAAACCGCTCTGCGAATATCGCATTAATTAACTACGTTGACGGTGAAAAACGTTACATTCTTGCTCCTAAATCTTTAGAAGTAGGTATGGAAGTTATGTCTGGCCCAGAAGCTGACATCAAAATCGGTAACGCATTACCATTAATCAACATTCCAGTAGGTACTGTTGTTCATAATATCGAGCTTAAGCCTGGTCGTGGCGGACAATTAGTTCGTTCTGCTGGTACTTCTGCTCAAGTACTTGGTAAAGAAGGTAAATACGTACTTGTACGTTTAACTTCTGGTGAAGTACGTCTTGTATTATCTGCTTGTCGCGCTTCAATCGGTCAAGTAGGTAACGAACAGCATGAACTTATCAAAATCGGTAAAGCAGGTCGCTCTCGCTGGTTAGGTAAACGCCCAACAGTTCGTGGTTCTGTAATGAACCCGGTTGATCACCCACACGGTGGTGGTGAAGGACGTTCTCCAATCGGACGTAAGTCTCCAATGTCTCCATGGGGTAAACCAACTCTTGGATTCAAGACTCGTAAGAAAAACAAAGCGTCTGACAAATTCATCGTTCGTCGTCGTAAAAAATAATGGGATTGTAGTACGGTTCATTTCTAGAACCGTACGCCAATCACGAAGGGAGGCACCAAAATGGCTCGTAGCTTAAAAAAAGGACCATTTGTCGATGATCACTTAATGAGCAAAATGGAAAAATTAGTTGCATCTGAGCAAAAACAAGTTGTTAAAACTTGGTCTCGCCGTTCAACAATCTTCCCTCAGTTCATCGGACACACAATCGCTGTATATGATGGTCGTAAACACGTACCTGTGTACATCACTGAGGATATGGTTGGCCATAAGTTAGGTGAATTCGCACCAACTCGTACGTATAAAGGTCACCTTGCTGACGATAAGAAAACTAGAAGATAATGAGAGGAGGCACTTCAATGCAAGCTAAAGCAGTAGCGAGAACAGTTCGTATTGCTCCTCGTAAAGTTCGTTTAGTAGTAGACTTAATCCGAGGTAAGCAAGTGGGTGAAGCGATTGCTATCCTTAACCACACACCAAAAACTGCTTCTCCAGTTGTAGAGAAAGTTTTAAAATCTGCAATCGCAAATGCAGAGCACAATTATGAGATGGATATTAACAACCTAGTTGTTGAAAAAGTTTTCGTTGACGAAGGTCCAACGTTGAAACGTTTCCGTCCACGTGCAATGGGTCGTGCAAGCCAAATTAACAAACGCACAAGCCACATTACAGTTGTGGTATCAGAAAAGAAGGAGGGATAATCGATGGGTCAAAAGGTTAATCCAATTGGTCTTCGTGTCGGCGTTATCCGTGACTGGGAATCTCGTTGGTTCGCAGAGAAAGATTATGCTACATTACTACATGAAGACATCAAAATCCGTGAGTACATTACTGTACGCTTAAAAGATTCTGCTGTTGCTAAAGTAGAAATCGAACGTGCAGCAAATCGTGTAAATGTTACAATTCACACTGCAAAACCTGGTATGGTAATTGGTAAAGGTGGTACTGAAGTTGAAGCACTTCGTAAAGCTCTTAACCAATTAACAGGCAAGCGTGTACACATCAACATTTTAGAAGTTAAGAGAGCTGATCTTAACGCTAAATTAGTAGGCGAAAACATCGCTCGTCAATTAGAAAACCGTGTATCATTCCGTCGTGCACAAAAGCAAGTTATTCAACGTGCTATGCGTGCAGGTGCTAAAGGTATTAAAACACAGGTTTCTGGTCGTCTTGGCGGAGCTGATATCGCTCGTGCAGAATCTTACAGTGAAGGAACTGTTCCACTTCATACACTTCGCGCTGATATTGACTATGCAGCAGTTGAAGCTGATACAACATACGGTAAATTAGGCGTAAAAGTATGGATCTACCGTGGAGAAGTCCTTCCTACAAAAAAGAAAGCTTCTGAGGAAGGAGGAAAATAATATGTTAATGCCAAAACGCGTAAAATATCGTAGAGAGCATCGTGGTAAAATGCGTGGTCGTGCAAAAGGTGGAACTGAAATTGCTTTCGGTGAATTCGGTTTACAAGCACAAGCTGCTTCATGGATTACAAACCGTCAAATCGAAGCTGCTCGTCGTGCAATGACTCGTTACATGAAACGTGGCGGTAAAGTATGGATTAAAATTTTCCCTTCTAAACCTTACACTGCAAAACCTCTAGAAGTACGTATGGGTTCCGGTAAAGGGGCACCAGAAGGCTGGGTAGCAGTAGTAAAACCTGGGAAAATTATGTTCGAAATCGCGGGTGTATCTGAAGAGGTAGCACGCGAAGCATTACGTCTTGCAGCTCACAAGTTACCTGTGAAATGTAAATTCGTAAAACGTGAAGAAAATGGTGGTGAATCTAATGAAAACTAATGATATTCGTGAATTAACCACTGCCGAAATCGAAACAAAAGTTAAAGCTTTAAAGGAAGAATTGTTCAATCTTCGCTTCCAACTTGCTACAGGACAATTAGAGAATCCAACTCGCATTCGTGAAGTGCGTAAAGCAATTGCTCGTATGAAAACTGTAGTTCGTGAAAGAGAGATCGGAATTAATCGATAAATTGAGGGGAGGTTTGCATAGTGAGCGAACGTAACCAACGCAAAGTTTATACTGGTCGTGTTGTGTCTGACAAAATGGACAAAACGATTACAGTTTTAGTTGAAACTTACAAAACTCATTCCTTGTACGGAAAACGTGTTAAGTATTCTAAGAAGTACAAAGCCCATGATGAGCAAAACCAAGCGAAACTTGGCGATATCGTTAAAATCATGGAAACTCGCCCGCTTTCTGCTACTAAGCGTTTCCGTTTAGTTGAAATCGTTGAAGAAGCGGTTATTATCTAAATAGACGAATCGGAATTTTTAGTCCGAAGGGAGGTTTCATAACATGATCCAACAAGAATCTCGTTTGAAAGTTGCTGACAACTCTGGTGCACGTGAACTTTTAACAATTAAAGTATTAGGCGGCTCTGGTCGTAAATATGCTAACATTGGTGACATTATCGTTGCTACGGTAAAACAAGCAACACCAGGTGGCGTTGTTAAAAAAGGTGACGTTGTTAAAGCAGTAGTGGTACGTACGAAGAGCGGAGCTCGTCGTCCGGACGGTTCTTATATCAAATTTGATGAAAACGCAGCGGTTATCATCAAAGACGATAAGAGCCCACGTGGTACTCGTATCTTCGGACCAGTAGCTCGTGAATTACGTGATAGCAACTTCATGAAGATCGTTTCTTTAGCTCCAGAAGTTCTATAATTTAAGGTATTGCCTTGCTAAGGAGGTGCAGAATTAAGATGCATGTAAAAAAAGGTGATAAAGTACAGGTAATCACTGGAAAAGACAAAGGAAAACAAGGCGTTATCCTTGTGGCTTTCCCAAAGCAAAACCGTGTTATCGTTGAGGGTGTTAACATCGTTAAAAAACACTCTAAGCCATCTCAATTAAATCCACAAGGTGGAATTATTACTAAAGAAGCACCTATTCACGTTTCTAACGTTATGGTTTTAGATCCGAAAACAGGTGAACCTACTCGCGTAGGCTTCAAAGTAGAAGATGGTAAAAAAGTTCGTATTGCAAAAAAATCTGGTGAATTATTAGATAAATAATTTTCTTAAGAAAGGAGGTCACTTCATTGAATCGCCTTAAAGAGAAGTTCCAAAAGGAAATTACTCCTGCTCTAGTGAGCAAGTTTAACTATAAATCTGTGATGGAAGTACCGAAAATCGAAAAGATCGTAATCAACACTGGTGTTGGTGACGCGGTATCTAACTCAAAAGCTTTAGACAATGCAGTAGAAGAATTAACACAAATCGCAGGTCAAAAACCTGTTGTAACTCGTGCTAAAAAATCAATCGCTGGTTTCCGTCTTCGTGAAGGTATGCCAATCGGTGCGAAAGTAACTTTACGCGGCGAGCAAATGTATGAGTTCTTCGACAAATTAGTATCAGTTTCTTTACCACGTGTACGTGATTTCCGTGGTGTTTCTAAGAAATCATTCGATGGTCGTGGGAACTACACATTAGGTGTTAAAGAGCAACTTATCTTCCCTGAGATCGATTATGATAAAGTAAGCAAAGTCCGCGGTATGGACATCGTAATCGTTACTACAGCGAAAACTGATGAAGAAGCTCGTGAACTTTTAACACAATTCGGTATGCCATTCCAAAAATAATGGAAACCAACGCTAAGTAGAGGAGGCGAAAACGTGGCTAAAAAATCTATGATAGCGAAACAAAAGCGTACTCCTAAGTTTAAAGTACAAGAGTATACACGTTGCGAACGCTGCGGTCGTCCGCATTCTGTATACCGCAAATTTAAGCTTTGCCGTATTTGTTTCCGTGAACTTGCATATAAAGGTCAAATTCCTGGTGTTAAAAAAGCTAGTTGGTAAAACCCACAAATGGGAAGGAGGTAAAACACATGGTGATGACAGATCCAATTGCAGACATGCTTACTCGCATCCGTAATGCGAACATGGTACGTCATGAGAAATTAGAGGTTCCTGCTTCTAAAATCAAAAAAGAGATCGCTGAACTTTTAAAACGTGAAGGTTTCATTCGTGATGTAGAATACATCGAGGATAACAAACAAGGTATCCTTCGTATTTTCCTGAAATATGGTGCAAACAATGAACGTGTAATCACTGGATTAAAACGTATCAGTAAACCTGGCTTACGCGTTTACGCTAAAGCTGATGAAGTACCACGTGTACTTAACGGATTAGGTATCGCTCTTGTTTCTACATCTAAGGGAGTAATGACAGACAAAGACGCTCGTCAATTACAAACTGGTGGAGAAGTAGTAGCATACGTTTGGTAATATATATTTAAAACGAACGGAGGTGTGACCACATGTCTCGTATTGGTAAAAAGATTCTTGAAATCCCTGCAGGTGTTACTATTACAATTGCAGAAGACAATACTGTAGCAGTAAAAGGCCCTAAAGGTGAATTAACTCGTAAATTCAATGCTGATATGTCTATCAAAATTGAAGAAAATACACTAACAGTTGAGCGTCCATCTGAACAGAAGGAACACCGTGCATTACACGGTACAACTCGTGCTTTAATCGGAAACATGGTTGAAGGTGTAACTACAGGTTTCGCACGCGGACTTGAATTAGTCGGTGTTGGTTACCGTGCTCAAAAACAAGGAGATAAACTTGTATTAAGCGTAGGTTATTCTCATCCAGTAGAAATGACTCCGGAAGCAGGTCTTGAAGTTGAAGTACCTGTACCAACTAAAATCGTAATCAAAGGTATCGACAAGCAACGTGTTGGCGAATTTGCTGCTAACATCCGTGCTGTACGTGCTCCTGAGCCTTATAAAGGTAAAGGTATTCGTTACGAAGGCGAAGTTGTTCGTCGTAAAGAAGGTAAAACTGCTAAGTAAACCCGTTAGGTGAGAGAAAGGAGTGACAAGAATGATCACTAAAGCTGATAAAAATGCGACTCGTAAGAAAAGACATGCACGTGTACGTGCTAAACTTACTGGTACTGCAGAACGTCCACGTTTAAACGTGTTCCGTTCTAACCAACATATTTACGCTCAAGTTATTGATGATGTAAATGGTGTAACGTTAGTAAGTGCATCTACTCTTGATAAAGACCTTGCTCTTAACGGTACTAGCAATACTGAAGCTGCTACGAAAGTAGGAGAATCAGTTGCTAAGCGTGCTGTAGAGAAAGGCGTTAAAGAAGTAGTATTCGATCGCGGTGGTTACTTATACCATGGCCGTGTTAAAGCTCTAGCTGAGGCTGCTCGTGAGGCTGGATTACAATTTTAATGGTCAAAGGAGGGAAAATTGATGCATCGCATTGACCCAAGTAAATTAGAACTTGAAGAACGTGTAGTTACGATAAATCGTGTCGCGAAAGTTGTTAAGGGTGGTCGTCGTTTCCGCTTTGCTGCACTAGTTGTAGTTGGCGATAAAAACGGTCATGTTGGATTCGGTACTGGTAAAGCACAAGAGGTACCAGACGCAATCCGCAAAGCTATCGAAGACGCTAAGAAAAACTTAATCGCTGTACCATTAGTTGGTACAACAATTCCACACACAATCAACGGTCATTTTGGAGCTGGTGAAGTATTCTTAAAACCTGCTGCTGAAGGTACTGGTGTTATTGCTGGTGGACCTGTTCGTGCGGTACTTGAATTAGCTGGTGTACAAGATATTCTTTCGAAATCTCTTGGTTCTAACACACCAATCAACATGATTCGCGCTACTGTGAACGGATTAAGCGAACTTAAGCGCGCTGAAGATGTTGCAAAATTACGCGGTAAATCTGTAGAAGAGCTACTAGGTTAAGGAGGGAAAACAAATGGCGAAAAAGTTAGAAATTACCCTCACTCGTAGTGTAATTGGTCGTCCACAAGATCAACGTGCGACGGTAGAAGCTTTAGGTCTTAAAAAGTTGAATTCAACTGTAGTTAAGGAAGAAACTCCTGCTATTCTTGGTATGATCAACAAAGTTTCTCACCTTATAACTGTAACAGAAGCTTAAGGATAACTCATTAATATAAGGAGGTGCCTGGGAATGAAACTTCATGAATTAAAACCTGCAGAAGGTTCTCGTAAAGTACGTAACCGTGTCGGTCGTGGTATCGGTTCTGGTAACGGTAAAACTGCTGGTAAAGGTCATAAAGGACAAAACGCACGTTCTGGTGGCGGTGTTCGTCTTGGCTTCGAAGGTGGTCAAACTCCATTATTCCGTCGTTTACCAAAACGCGGCTTCACAAACATTAACCGTAAAGAGTTTACTATTGTAAACTTATCAACGTTAAATCGTTTTGAAGATGGTACAGAAGTAACACCTGAATTATTGCTGGAAACTGGCGTTATCAGCAAGTTAAACGACGGTGTTAAAATTCTTGCAAGCGGCGCAGTAGAGAAAAAATTAACTGTTAAAGCGCACAAGTTCTCTTCAAGTGCTAAAGAAGCAATTGAAGCAGCTGGCGGATCAGTTGAGGTGATCTAATGTTTCGTACAATCTCCAACTTTATGCGCGTTGCTGAGATAAGACGTAAAATATTATTCACTTTAGCGATGTTAATCGTATTCAGAATTGGCACGTTTATCCCAGTGCCATTTACAAATGGAGACGTACTGAAAGCACAAGATCAATTAAATGCCTTAGGTATCCTAAATACATTTGGCGGTGGCGCCTTGAAAAACTTCTCCATCTTCGCGATGGGAATCATGCCGTATATTACAGCATCCATCATCGTGCAATTATTGCAGATGGATGTTGTTCCTAAATTTTCGGAATGGTCGAAGCAAGGTGAAATGGGCCGTCGTAAACTAACGCAATTCACGCGTTACTTTACAATTGTTCTTGCGTTTATTCAGGGGTTTGGTATGTCAATTGGTTTTAATGGTATGGTAGGTGGGCAATTAATTTTGAATCCTGGTTGGAGCACTTATTTATACATTGCTACGGTACTGACTGCTGGTACTGCATTTTTAATGTGGTTAGGTGAACAGATTACAGCTAAAGGTGTAGGTAATGGTATTTCCATCCTTATCTTTGGCGGTATTGCCGCAGCGATCCCAAGTGTTATATCTCAAGTGTATCAACAACAGTTTCAAAATATCGGAGATCAATTGTTCATGAGTATCGTTAAAGTTGCATTGATCTTACTAGCTGTGCTAGCGGTTATTGTTGGTGTTATTTTCATTCAACAGGCTGTTAGAAAGATCCCAATTCAATATGCGAAGCGTGTAACAGGAGGGAATGGGAATCATGCTGGAGCACAAAACACACATTTACCCCTTAAGGTAAATAGTGCGGGTGTTATTCCAGTCATTTTTGCTGTTTCATTCTTAATTACGCCTCCAACTATTGCACAGTTCTTCCCGAATCATGATGTATCGCAGTGGATCATTGCAAACTTTAACTATTCTCACCCAGTGGGAATGATCATATATGTTGCGCTCATTGTAGCCTTCACATATTTCTATGCGTTTGTTCAGGTTAATCCAGAGCAAATGTCAGAGAATCTAAACAAACAAGGTGGATATGTTCCAGGTATTCGTCCGGGTAAGAATACGGAACAATATCTAACAAAAATCTTGTATCGTTTGACCTTTGTAGGATCAATTTTCCTAGCAGCGATTGCAATCTTACCAGTTATCTTTACGAAATTGGGAAATCTTCCTCCATCTGCACAGATTGGTGGAACGAGTATGTTAATCGTTGTCGGCGTTGCTTTAGAAACAATGAAGCAGCTAGAAAGTCAACTGGTAAAACGCCATTACAAAGGGTTTATCAAGCAATGAGTAAGTGGGAAGAATTGTCTTCCCTACATGCTCATGTACTCTGAGGGGGAACAAGGATGAACTTAATTTTAATGGGGCTTCCTGGTGCTGGTAAAGGTACACAAGCCGAACAGATTGTTGCCAAGTATAACATCCCTCACATTTCAACAGGAGATATGTTTCGTGCAGCTATGAAGGCTGAAACTGAAATGGGTCTACAAGCAAAATCTTTTATTGATAAAGGTGCACTTGTTCCAGATGAAGTTACAATCGGAATCGTTCGTGAACGTTTAAGTCAAGAAGACTGCGTAAGAGGTTTCTTACTAGACGGTTTCCCACGAACTGTTGCACAAGCATCAGCTCTTGAAGAGATTATGAAAGATCTTGGTAAAAAAATCGACTATGTTTTAAACATTAATGTGGATTCAGGGTTGTTATTAACACGCCTTACAGGCCGTCGCATTTGTAAAGAGTGCGGTGCGACTTACCACTTAGAATTCAATCCACCAGCAAAAGCTGATGTGTGCGATAAATGTGGTGGCGAATTATATCAACGCTCTGATGACAATGAAGAAACTGTGGCAAATCGTTTAGATGTAAATATTAAGCAAACAAAACCTTTGCTTGATTTCTACGAGGAGCTTGGTTACTTACAAAGCATTAATGGTGAGCAAGATATCAATAAAGTATTTGCTGATATCGATGTTCTCATCGGAGGCTTAGCGTAATGATCATCTGCAAAACTCCTCGCGAGATAGAAATCATGCGAGAAGCTGGCAGGATCGTTGCTTTAACTCATCAAGAGTTGAAACAGCATATTACTCCAGGAATTACAACGAAAGAGCTCGATCAAATAGCGGAAAAGACGATTCAAAAATATGGTGCTACGCCATCTTTTAAAGGATACAACGGATTTCCGGGGAGCATATGTGCTTCTGTAAATGAAGAGCTTGTACACGGAATTCCAGGGAAGCGCAAGCTCGAAGAGGGCGATATCATCAGTATCGATATTGGTGCGAAATACAATGGGTACCATGGAGATTCTGCATGGACGTATCCAGTTGGAAACATTTCTGAATCTGTTCAAAAGCTACTTGATGTCACAGAAAAATCGTTGTATCTTGGTCTAGAACAAGTAAAACCAGGCGAAAGATTATCAAATATCTCACATGCGGTTCAAACCCATGCTGAAGAGAATGGGTTCTCGATCGTTAGGGAGTATGTTGGTCACGGAATCGGGCAAGACTTACATGAGGACCCTCAAATCCCGCACTATGGTCCACCAAATAGAGGCCCTAGATTAAAGCCGGGAATGGTCATCTGTGTTGAGCCGATGGTGAATCAAGGAAGACGATATGTAAAAACACTATCTGATGACTGGACAGTGGTAACGGTAGATGGTAAATGGTGTGCACACTTTGAGCACACGATTGCTCTTACAGAAGCAGGATACGAAATCCTTACCACTTTATAAGTAGCTGGCTCTCCGGGATTTCAGAGCAGTGTAAAATGTTACTGATTTGAAGAAGGGAGAACTATTGAATGGCTAAAGATGATGTAATTGAAGTCGAAGGTACCGTTCTTGAAACGTTGCCAAATGCTATGTTCAAAGTAGAATTAGAGAATGGGCATGTCGTATTGGCTCACGTTTCTGGTAAAATCCGTATGAACTTCATTCGTATTTTACCAGGAGACAAAGTTACGGTAGAATTATCTCCGTACGATTTAAATCGTGGTCGTATTACGTACCGTTTTAAATAATATAGCACTCCGTAATCTTTAAGGAGGTTCGAGACATGAAAGTAAGACCGTCAGTTAAACCAATCTGCGAAAAATGTAAAGTTATTCGTAGACGTGGAAAAGTAATGGTTATTTGTGAAAACCCTAAACATAAACAAAAACAAGGTTAATCAGAAGGAGGTGCATTCAGAATGGCACGTATCGCAGGTGTAGATATTCCTCGAGACAAACGCGTTGTTATTTCTTTAACTTACGTATTCGGCATTGGTCGCACAACTGCTGAAAAAATTCTAACTGAAGCTGGTATTTCTTCAGAAACACGAGTTCGTGATTTAACGGAAGACGAACTAGGACGTATCCGTGATATCATCGATCGTATTAAAGTTGAGGGAGACCTTCGTCGTGAAGTATCTCTTAACATTAAACGTCTAATGGAGATCGGTTCTTACCGTGGTCTTCGTCACCGTCGTGGTTTACCAGTTCGTGGTCAAAACTCTAAAAACAATGCTCGTACACGTAAAGGTCCACGTCGTACAGTAGCAAATAAAAAGAAATAATAAGTAAAGGAGGTTGAACTAACAATGGCACGTAAAACAAACACTCGTAAAAAACGTGTGAAAAAGAATATTGAAGCTGGTATAGCTCATATTCGTTCTACTTTCAACAACACAATCGTAACACTTACAGATACTCATGGTAACGCACTTTCTTGGTCTAGTGCTGGTGCACTTGGTTTCCGTGGATCTCGTAAGTCTACTCCATTCGCTGCGCAAATGGCTGCTGAAGCTGCTGCTAAAGTTGCAATGGAGCACGGTTTAAAAACTTTAGAGGTTACTGTTAAAGGTCCTGGTGCTGGTCGTGAAGCTGCAATTCGTGCTCTTCAAGCTGCAGGTCTAGAAGTAACAGCAATTAGAGATGTTACTCCAGTTCCTCATAATGGATGTCGTCCACCAAAACGTCGTCGTGTGTAATTTTTCTGTATAGAATTTTCCCTTTTGTCTATAATGGATATGATGCATTATCGAGAAATTTCGTACAGAAACATCGCTTGTTGTGCACAATCGGGAACTGCCTAAGGGGGACTTTCGGTTAGACAGGGGGTATCCCTTTGTTTAACCGGGGTTTCGACGTTTTGAAGGAGGGTTTAGTTAATGATTGAAATCGAAAAGCCGAAAATCGAAACGGTTGAACTTAACGAAGATGCTAAATATGGTAAATTCGTAATTGAACCGCTTGAGCGTGGATATGGTACTACTTTGGGTAACTCCTTACGTCGTATTCTTTTATCCTCACTCCCTGGTGCCGCTGTTACTGCTATCCAAATCGATGGCGTATTACATGAATTTTCAACAGTTGAGGGCGTAGTAGAAGACGTTACGACGATCATCTTAAACTTGAAAAAGTTAGCTCTTAAAATCTACTCTGAAGAAGAGAAGACGTTGGAAATTGATGTGCAGGGCGAAGGTATTGTCACAGCTGCTGATATTACTCATGATAGTGATGTAGAAATCTTAAATCCAGATTTACACATTGCAACGTTAGCAAAAAATGCGCATTTCCGCATGCGTTTAACTGCAAAGTGTGGCCGTGGGTATACGCCAGCTGATGCAAATAAAAGCGAAGATCAACCAATAGGAGTAATTCCTATTGATTCTATTTATACTCCAGTATCACGTGTGACTTACCAAGTGGAAAAGACACGTGTCGGACAAGTGGCTAATTATGATAAGCTTACGCTTGATGTATGGACGGATGGAAGCATCGGGCCAAAAGAAGCTATCTCTTTAGGTGCCAAAATCTTAACTGAGCATTTAAATATCTTTGTTGGTTTAACTGATGAAGCACAAAATGCTGAGATTATGGTCGAGAAGGAAGAAGATCAAAAAGAGAAAGTTCTTGAGATGACTATCGAAGAACTAGATCTTTCTGTTCGTTCTTATAATTGCCTAAAACGTGCAGGAATTAATACTGTACAAGAGCTTGCGAACAAAACAGAAGAAGATATGATGAAAGTTCGTAACTTAGGACGTAAATCCTTAGAAGAAGTTAAACATAAGCTTGAGGAATTAGGTTTAGGTTTACGTAAAGACGACTGAGGATTTAAACCCATCAACAAAGGAGGGAACTACGAATGGCATACAGAAAATTAGGCCGTACAAGTGCGCAACGTAAAGCTATGTTACGTGATTTAGCTACTGATTTAATTATCAACGAGCGCATCCAAACGACAGAAACTCGTGCAAAAGAACTTCGTTCTGTAGTGGAAAAAATGATCACTTTAGGTAAACGCGGAGATCTTCACGCTCGTCGTCAAGCAGCAGCTTTCATTCGCAATGAAGTAGCTAACGCTGAGACTGGTCAAGATGCACTTCAAAAATTATTCGCTGATGTAGCTCCACGCTATGCTGAGCGCCAAGGCGGATACACTCGTATTGCAAAAATTGGTCCACGTCGCGGAGACGCAGCACCAATGGTAATTATCGAGTTAGTATAATGATAATTAAAAGGGCAGGACAGTTCTTTTCAAGAAACTGGTCATGGCCCTTTTTTTTAAATATAAAAATAGGCTAACTTGGCGAAGGA
Organism: Bacillus sp. EE-W1; assembly: GCF_009760835.1. Taxonomy (NCBI): domain Bacteria; kingdom Bacillati; phylum Bacillota; class Bacilli; order Caryophanales; family Bacillaceae; genus Bacillus; species Bacillus sp. EE-W1. The sequence continues at coordinate 48,566 of NZ_WIPE01000005.1, forward strand.
AAGGGTGCCTTGTATTGAAAAAAGAGAAACTTCGGACAGAAAATATATCATTTCAATATCCTGGGGCAGCCACTTATGCATTAAAAGATGTTTCATTTGCCTTGTATGAGGGAGAATGGGTATCTGTTATTGGACAAAACGGTTCAGGGAAGTCTACACTTGCAAAATTATTGAATGGTTTGTTTTTGCCGGAAGCAGGGACTATTACAGTAAATGATACAATGGTTTTATCAGAGGAAACGGTATGGGATGTTCGAAAACAAATTGGGATGGTATTTCAAAATCCAGACAATCAATTTGTTGGAACGACAGTGCAAGACGACGTTGTTTTTGGCTTAGAGAATATCGGAATGCCAAGAGAGCAAATGGTAGAAAGATTAAATCAGGCTCTCAAACTTGTCCGTATGGAAGATTTTCTTAATGATGAACCTCATTCGTTATCTGGTGGGCAAAAGCAGCGAGTGGCAATAGCAGGCGTTTTAGCACTTCAGCCATCTATTTTGATATTAGATGAAGCAACGTCAATGTTAGATCCTCAAGGGAGACGTGAAGTAGTAGAAACGGTTAGACAACTTGTTAATCAAAAAGGTATTACCGTGTTATCAATTACGCACGATTTAGAAGAAGCGGCACAATCAGATCGTGTCATTATTTTAAACAAGGGAGAAATATTAGAGGAAGGGACTCCAAAGCAAATCTTCAAGTCCTCTCATATGCTCCAAGAAATTGGATTAGATGTACCATTTTCAGTGAAAATAGCAGAATTATTAAAAAGAAATGAAATTCTCTTGCAAAATACGCATCTTACAATGGAAAGCTTGGTGAACGAACTTTGGAGATTACATTCCAAAAAGTAGAACATCGTTATCAATATAAAACTCCATTTGAAAGACGCGCACTTTATGATGTAGACGTGTCGTTTCCAAGTGGGGGCTATTATGCCATTATCGGTCATACTGGTTCAGGTAAGTCGACGATGATTCAACATTTAAATGGTTTATTGCAGCCGACGAATGGCACAGTTCAAATTGGTGAACATTTCATTTCGGCAGGAAAGAAAGAAAAAAAGCTAAAGCCACTACGTAAAAAGGTAGGGGTTGTCTTTCAATTCCCAGAACATCAGTTGTTTGAAGAGACTGTGGAGAAGGATATTTGTTTCGGCCCTACTAATTTTGGGGTATCTGTAGAAGAAGCGAAGCAAAAGGCAAGAGAGGCAATTGAACTTGTAGGGTTAGAGCCAGAACTGTTAACACGTTCACCGTTTGAGTTAAGTGGTGGGCAAATGAGGCGTGTTGCGATAGCGGGTGTATTGGCGATGGAACCCGAAGTGCTTGTATTAGATGAACCTACAGCAGGACTAGATCCAAAAGGGCAGAATGAACTTATGGAGATGTTTTATAAGCTGCATAAGGAAAAAGGTCTTACAGTTATCCTAGTAACACATAATATGGAGGATGCTGCTAAGTATGCGGAGCAGATTGTAGTCATGCATAAAGGAACGGTCTTTTTGCAAGGAAGTGCAGAGGAAGTATTTTCACATGCTGATGAACTAGAGAAAATTGGCGTGGATCTTCCTATGTCTTTAAAGTATAAACGTGCAATTGAAGAGAAGTTTGGTATTTCAATCCCAAAGGCTACCTTATCTTTAGAGGATCTTACTCATGAAGTTGTGCAGGTGTTACGAAAAGGTGGTCATGAATCATGCAGCAGTTGATTATTGGAAGATATATTCCAGGGAAGTCTCTTATTCATCAACTTGATCCACGTACGAAGCTGCTGATTGTCTTTTTATATGTATTTGTTGTTTTCTTAGCAAATAATGCGATTTCATATGGATTTTTATTTTTATATGCACTCATTGCTTTATTTTTTGCAAAAGTGCCGATTCGTTATGTACTTTCGGGCTTAAAACCAATTCTATGGATTTTTCTTTTTACATTTTTCCTGCATATTTTTACAAATAAAGAAGGGGAAGTACTATTCCAGCTTGGTTGGTTTTCGATACATGAAAAAGGATTAGAGCAAGGGATATACATTTCTATACGATTCTTCGTTATTATTTTAATGACGACATTATTAACGTTAACGACGACACCTATTGAGATTACAGATGGTTTGGAGACGTTATTAAAGCCGTTGAAACGTATAAAAGTTCCTGTTCATGAAATCGCATTAATGATGTCAATTTCTCTTCGTTTTATTCCGACATTAATGGATGAAACGAGTAAAATAATGAAGGCACAATCTTCACGCGGTATTGATTTCGCAGGAGGACCGATAAAAGATAGGATGAAAGCTATTATCTCACTACTCGTTCCTCTATTTATCAGTGCTTTTAAGCGTGCTGAGGACTTAGCAATTGCTATGGAAGCACGTGGGTATCAAAATGGTGAAGGACGTACTAAATTTAGGCAACTACACTGGAAAACAAGTGATACAGTAACGATAATAAGCTTACTTTGTTTAGCTTGTATTTTGGCATGGGTGCGATCGTAATGGAGAATAGAGAAATGGATAGAATAAAATGTACGGTTGCATATGATGGCATGCATTTTTGTGGTTATCAAATTCAGCCGCAGCATCGTACTGTTCAACAAGAGATTGAGAAAGCTTTGCAGAAATTGCATAAAGGAGCACTTGTTCGTGTTCAGGCATCGGGCAGAACGGATTCTACCGTTCACGCTAAAGGACAAGTCATACACTTTGATACACCGTTGTCGCTTGAAGAGTGGCAATGGAGTAATGCATTAAACACAATGTTGCCAGATGATATTGTTATCAGACAGGTAGAGAAAAAAACAGAAGAATTTCATGCGCGTTACGGTGTCGAGAGAAAAGAATATCGTTATCGTGTATTATTATCAAAGACTGCGGATGTATTCCGTAGAAATTACGTATATCAATATCCATATCCGCTCGAAATAAGCTCTATAAGAAAGGCGATTCCTTATTTTATTGGAACGCATGATTTCACTTCTTTTTGTTCGGCAAAAACTGACAAAAAAGATAAGGTGCGAACGATTTATGAAATTGAGTTAATTGAGCAAGGCGATGAATTAATTTTTCGTTTTGTAGGTAATGGATTTTTATATAATATGGTCAGAATTATTGTTGGTACGTTACTTAGCGTAGGGCAAGGAAAGCTTGATCCTGATAGCATTCCAGAGATTTTAGCGAAACAAAATCGTCAGTTTGCTGGAAAGATGGCTCCAGGTCATGGACTTTACTTATGGCAGGTAAACTATAACAACTAATCCTGGTGTAACATTTGCTTGACATTAGAAACTCAAAAGTATATCATAACATATGGTATTGTTTCTAAAACCACGATTAGCCCCGGAAGGAAATCGTGTTTAAGATAAACAATAGATTTTTTCTATGGAAAAGATAACGAGGAGGGAAACACATGCGTACGACTTTTATGGCAAAAGCTAACGAAGTTGAGCGTAAATGGTATGTGGTTGATGCTGAAGGTCAAACTTTAGGTCGCCTATCTACTGAAGTAGCATCTATTTTACGCGGTAAAAACAAACCTACATTTACACCACACGTTGACACGGGTGATCATGTAATTATTATTAACGCTGAAAAAATTCATTTAACAGGTAATAAATTAAACGATAAAATTTACTACCGTCACACTAACCACCCAGGTGGACTTAAACAAAGAACAGCTCTAGAAATGCGTACAAACTACCCTGTACAAATGTTAGAGCTTGCAATTAAAGGGATGCTTCCAAAAGGACGTTTAGGACGTCAAGTATCTAAGAAATTAAACGTGTATGCTGGAGCAGAGCATCCACACCAAGCACAAAAACCAGAAGTTTACGAACTTCGCGGATAATCAATTAAAGGAGGGCTTACTTTGGCACAGGTTCAATACTATGGCACTGGACGTCGTAAGAGTTCAGTAGCGCGCGTACGCCTAGTTCCAGGCGAAGGACGCGTTATCATTAACGGTCGTGATTTTGAAAACTATATCCCATTTGCTGCATTACGTGAAGTAGTGAAACAACCTCTAGTTGCAACAGAAACTTTAGGTAACTACGATGTACTTGTAAACGTAAATGGTGGTGGATACACTGGTCAAGCTGGTGCTATTCGTCACGGTATTTCTCGCGCTTTATTAAAAGCTGATCCAGAATACCGTCTAACACTAAAACGTGCAGGTCTATTAACTCGTGACGCACGTATGAAAGAGCGTAAAAAATACGGTCTTAAAGGCGCACGTCGTGCACCTCAGTTCTCAAAACGTTAATTTTTGCGAACTACAAACCCCAACCATTTTGGTTGGGGTTTTTTTATGTTTCATTCCTCTTTTGTAATTTTTGTAGTTTGGAATATTTTAGTGCTATTCTCTCGCGTATGCTTCTTCTTTAGAAGTTTAGACTAATACGTATTAGGGAGGTTTATAAGTACTATGAATGTCATTGTCAGCTTACAAGAAAAACAAAAAGAAAAGCAGTTGAAATATGAACGGAAGATGCTGCGAGAATTATCATTAAAAACATTACGTTCAAATATTAGGGATGCCTTTCAGATGCAGGAACTTCATCGTCAGTATGAAGATTACTGTATTGAATTAGGGATAGAATCGTATTTATTAGGAGCGAGATACAGTAAGTTTGGTTATTATGGTGAATCATTCTTTGATGTGAAATATAGAGCCTTAGAAGAAGAGCAACAATTAACGGAAACACTATTCCAATTTTTAACGAGCATGACTATGCGGGAAATTAAGTTACAAGATGAGGAATTACTTTTTGAATCTTGCCAGCAGTTTATCGGCTTATGGTGGCAGGAAGGATATGAAAAAGGTGAAAGAAGATATCGATTAAAGCTTCATTAAGACAAGCATAAACTTTCCTCTTGTCCCATATAAGTAATTAGAGGGACTAGCTGGAGGAGGAAAGGTATGAAGAGAATTCGAATTATCTCTTTTGCACTCGCTGCGGTTGTTTTGTTTTTTTTAGTCAAACAAGAATTTCAAATTACAAAATCGTGGCGAGCTTGGAATTTACCCTTATCAGGGAAAGTGATTGTATTAGATGCTGGGCATGGTGGGCCAGACGGAGGGGCTGTTGGTGGAAAAGATATTATAGAAAAAGATATTACGCTTGAAATTACAAAGAAGGTACAAGATTATTTACAAGAACAAGGTGCACTAGTTATTTTAACACGTGAGGGAGATTATGATTTAGCTCAGAAAGATACAAAATCATATAGTAGACGTAAAGCAGAGGATTTAAAAAAGCGTGTAGAGATTATTAATAAGCCTGATGTAGACTTTTTTGCGAGTATTCATTTAAATGCTTTAACTAGTAGTGGATCGAAAGGCGCACAAACGTTCTACTATCGTTCTTCGGTTGAAAATGAACGTGCTGCGAAATTTATACAAGCTGAATTGAGAACGAGTTTAGAGAATACGAATCGTTCTGCTAAAACAATTTCTCATGTGTATTTATTGAAGTATGCGAAAACACCAGGTGCTCTAATTGAAGCTGGCTTTTTATCGAATGTAAACGAAAGGTATATGTTAAATTCGGAGAAATATCAGCAAAAGGTAGCGGCTGCAGTATATCGTGGTATATTACGTTATTTCACGGAAAAAGGGAATCCTCCAGAATAAGGAGGATTTTTTGAGTTTCTCCCGTTAACGAAGTTTTCCGAAAATATGTTATACTGGAAATGTAAACGCATTTATTTCAAAAATAAAGAGAGATAAATTTAATTAACATTACGTTATTTTTCATACAGGGGGCTGGGCTAACTATGGTAACGAAAGAGCAAGTAGTGGAAGCGTTAGAAGGGATTGTAGATCCGTTTTTACATAAAACGTTAAAAGAAACAGGTGCAATTAAAGAGGTAACAGTTAAGCCTGAGAAGGAACATGTAAGTGTTAAAATTGCAATTGTAAAAACCGGTACAGCGGAACAAATGCAATTGCAATCTGGAATTGTAAAATTAGTAAAAGAACTAGGAGCAGCAACAGTAGGGCTTCGCTTTGCAGAATTTACAGAAGAGGAATTAGCTCAGTTTGCACCGGAACAGGAAGAAGAGCAAACTGAATCTTTATTGTCACCAAATTCAAAAACAACATTTTTAGCAGTGGCGAGTGGAAAAGGTGGAGTCGGAAAATCAACAGTTTCTGTTAACCTTGCTATTGCTTTAGCTCGTCTAGGTAAAAAGGTTGGTATCATTGATGCTGATATTTATGGTTTTAGCGTACCGGATATGATGGGGATAGAAAAACGTCCTGTTGTAAGAGGGGATAGAATCATTCCAGTGGAGCGTCTAGGTGTAAAGGTAATTTCAATGGGATTCTTTGTAGAAGATAATGCACCGGTTATTTGGAGAGGCCCTATGCTTGGGAAAATGTTAAATCACTTCTTTACAGAAGTAGAGTGGGGCGATTTAGACTATTTAGTTTTAGATTTACCACCGGGTACAGGTGATGTTGCGCTAGACTTACACTCAATGTTGCCAGCTTGTAAAGAGATTATTGTAACAACGCCACATCCAACAGCGGCATTTGTGGCAGCGCGTGCTGGAGCCATGGCTTTACGTACAGAACATAGTATTCTTGGTGTTGTTGAAAATATGGCATATTTTGAAAGTAAAACAACTGGTGAAAAAGAATATGTGTTTGGAAGAGGTGGAGGAGATAAATTAGCTACAGAACTTCAAACAGAAGTACTTGGCCGAATCCCGCTTCAACAACCTGATTGGAATAAAGATGACTTTGCGCCTTCGGTATATGAAGATACACATACGACGGGTCTTATTTATCGTACGATAGCTGAGACAGTAATTGATAAAATAGCTGTCGCGCAAAAATAAAATAATAATGAGTGGACGATACATATATTGTCCACTCATTATTATAATTATTATTTTTACTGTTGCTCCTTTTTACCGTCTTGGGAACCACCTTCACCGCCTGCTTCTTTTTTATCAGATCCACTTTTTTCGGCCTTTTGTACACCTTTACTAATAATATCAATCATCTTAGCTTGGAAGAGTGGGCTTTCAGCAGTTTCTGTTAGTACTTGTTGTAAATATTGGCGGTATTCTTTGCTCTTCATTGTTTGTAACATTATTTTTTCTACTTCAGGGTTTTTCATAATTTCTATAACGCCTGCTTGGTATTCAGGGTCTTTTAGTAATGTTTTCATTAAGGTTGTTTGTTCTTTCCCCATACTTTTAGCGAATTTCGATGAGAACTCAGGGTCTTTAAAGAGCTTTTCCCAGAATTGTTGCCCTTTGTCGGATACCATTGCATCTTCAATCGTTTTCTTTACTACTGTTTCATCTAGTATGAGTGCTTGTTTCATTTTTTCATCAGTTAACACATCTTGAATGGCTTTCTTACCTTGATCGGTTTTTAAAATATCAACAATCATTTTCTTCGTTTGATCATAATCAAGTTCGGACTTTGCTTCTTTTCCTTGTGCACATGCTACAAGTACAAGAAATAGAAAAGAAGAAGTCAAAACGAGCAGCATCCGTTTCATAAGTTGGAACTCCTTTCAACACAGTTCTCTCTTTTTAATATAAATATCTTTAAGGAATTTATACATGAACATGGCTAGCTTTTTGAAATTGTCATTGATACAATTTAATTAGAAATATAAGGATAATGGGGGATGTGTTGTGAATAGCCGCAAGTGGGTACGCCTGTTTTTTACGACGTTGTTTCTAGGTGGGATTAGCACGGTCATTATTGGGTTTGTTTTGGAGTGGGACAAGTACGCTAAATTTTTTCAAAATTTAGACGGAAAGGAGATTTTAGCAGTTTCCTTCTGGTTGATGGGTGTAGGATTTATTTTTAGTGTTATAAGTCAAATGGGGTTCTTTGCCTATTTAACAATCCATCGTTTTGGACTGGGGATGTTCAGGTCACCTTCTTTATGGAATGCAGTCCAGCTCTTCTTTATTGCATTCGTTTTATTTGATTTCGTGTATTTAAGATCCATATTGATTGCAAATGGGGAAGTTTCGTTAGGGAATAACATACTTGTTGCAGGTGTATTATTTGTGTTTGGGGCGATTGTTGCTTACATAAAAAGTAAAGAAACGAATAGAAAGGCATTTGTGCCCGCTTTGTTCTTTATGGTTGTTGTAACAATTCTTGAGTGGGTACCAGCGCTTCGTATTAATGACACAGATTGGTTGTATTTAATGGTGATACCACTTTTATTATGTAATGCATATCAGTTACTTATATTACATCGTTTAATTGGAAAGGCGAGTAAGTCGGCTTAAGTAAGAGAGATTTTTGAGTTTTTATGCAGGGTGGTTGTACGAATATAAATATCGGGATGAAAAAAGCTCTACTACCTTAATGATAGGTAGTAGAGCTTTTTATGTGTGAAGGCACGAGGGAAAAGAATTACCTTACATCTTTACTTTTTGTACTTGTGTTAGAAATAAGTTGTGATACCGATATTTGCTCATATCCGTCACTCTTTAATTTTTGTAGAAGCAGTGGTAAAGCTTTATTTGTTTGAAGGGCAGAATCGGATGCATGTAATAAGACGATATCTCCACCTTTTAAATTAGTAGAGACATTGGAAACGATATTGTTTACACCTGGGTTTTTCCAGTCGTTTGAGTTATTACTCCAATGGACGATGGTGTATCCGAGTGATTCTGCTATTTTAAGTGTTGCTTTGTTAAAGTCTCCACTAGGTGGACGTAATAGTTTGACTTGTTTCACACCAAGTTTTGTAAAAACATCTTGTGCTCGTAAAAGATCTCTTCGTATTTCATTTGTCTCTAGAGAAGTGTAGGACGTGTAATTATAGCCCATACTACCGATTTCATGTCCATCTTTTATGATGCGTTCAACAACATCAGGGTGTCTTTCTGCCCATGCAGCAGAAACGAAGAAGGTTGCATTCTTAATGTCTCTTTCTTTAAGTGTATCAAGGATTGGAATTGCTTTTTTGTCTCCCCAACTAATATCAAACGTGAATGCAACTTGTTTTTTAGAGGTGTCTCCTTTGTAAATAACTTTAGGTCCTGTCGCAGTTGAAAAAGCAGATTCATGTGAATATGTTTTCAAAAAGAGAAGCCATGCTGTAAATAAGGAAAGTATCACTATTAAGCTAATGTGTTTAAAAGCTCGTTTACTCGTAATAAAAAAGAAAAACATAATATTACGCCCCTTTGTCCAATCCTTTTCAGTTACATATATGCTTTAAATATTAAAAAGAGAACAAAGGATTAATATCGTAAGCAGTGGATATAATGAATGATAGGATTTTGATAAGTGAAAATGAGCGTAACGTTTATTGCTTTGTAAGAAATGATTGAGGTGATGATTTGCTTGGGTTTATGTTAACGAAAGAAGAGAAAAAAGAAATGGAATACATATTGAAGAGAGAGTTAGAAGAACTACTATTTGATTTTGAAGATGAACGTATTCATGACGTTGTAAAAAAGGCGATGGAAGAAAGATATAAAATCATTTTTTGTTTATTTCGAAGAGTCGCTAATGCAGAAGAGTGTATGCGTTATGTAAGGAAAAGAATTTTTTATTAAAAAGTGTTGACGTTAATAGTTATTATATGATAAATTAATAACCGTCGCTGATGCGGAAACGCA
>NZ_WIPE01000086.1:0-7077 GCF_009760835.1 Bacillus sp. EE-W1
CTTCTTCTTCTGCAATTACTTCCACTTCTTCTGGTATTTCCACGATGATTATTTCTTCAAGTTTTTCTTCTGCTTTGACAATCACTGATTCTTCTGGAGCTTGCTTTTCTACTTCAATAGTAGGTTGTTCTATTTCTGTATTACGTTTAGTTTCTTCTGATAATATTGTATCCTCGTGCTCTACTTTAGAATCTACTAATTCTGTTTGTAGAATGTTTTTGACCACTACGTCACTTTCTTGCTTAGCATCTTCCATACGCTCAGCAATTGTTTGATGAGGTACTTCACCCGCTGGAACTGCCTGCTGTGCACTAATTTCTTGAACCACTTCTTTTTCTTCTACTATAGGCTCTTGGCGTTCAATTTCATAACCGTTTTTCTCTAGCCATTGATCGACAACTGACTTTTCTTCCTTTTTACTTTGTTGATCTCGCTGATCAACACCTTCATGACTGGAAGAATTCGTTGCTTGTCCTTCTGAGAAATCAGATAATGTATATCCTTTTTTCTCTAACCATGCATCAACGACTGATTTGCCCTCTACAGATATTTCAAGATCTTCTCTTTCCTTTTTTTCCTCCTGCTTTTCTACCTTTTTCTCTACAGAAGGACGATTATATCCGTAAATTGGCGAGATCATTTCTGTTGGACGAAATGGTCTACGGTTACTTTCTTGCGAAGGTGCAGATGCTTTCTTTACGACAGGCTCTCTCTCCGGTTCATATTGTACTGCCGGCTCTTCATATGTAGAAACTACCTTTTCCACATACTGTCGTCTACTTCTTTCCACTTTGACCCCTCTTTGAGTAGGCTGATTTTCATATGTTACAACTTGAACAGGTTGTTCTTCAAAATGCCCTGTTGCTATAACATCCTCTTCATCGAACCCATTATCCGGTACTAATGGAAAACGGCATTTACCTGCATTCCGACTTGCCATTTGTGCTTCTCTTGCTTCAGTGTAGTGGTTTACACGAGGGATCTTCGGCTGACTTTCGATTTGCTTTGGTACTTCTTTATTTATCGCTGTTTGTTCTTCCTCTTTGTTAAACAGCTTTTTCATCCAATCTAACATGCTTACCACTCTTTCTACTAAATAGTAACATCCTTTATTGTATCAGCATTCGGCAAAAAGTGCAGGTAAAATTAAGCATGTCATATTTATCCATAACATTCTAATTTACGAGTGTTTTCATATGGAAAAACGCAGCCTTCCATGTAAGACTGCGTTTAAGCTTTACTCTTCCGATACTCATCTACACTATCCGTTACACTTTGCAATAAAGAATTTACATATTGTGGGTCAGATAATTTTTTATCTTCTTCAGAATTTGACATAAATCCAAGTTCTAATAGTACGCCAGGAACCTTTGCCCAATTAAATCCAGAAAGGTCATCCCTGAATTTAATTCCATTTACTTTCACTTGATGATTCTCTCTCATTTTATTTACAATCGTTTGAGAGATTTGAAGACTTTCAGCATAAATCTCTTTCGTGTACGGACTTCCTTCTGCCGGCGTTAATACAGCAAATCCACTTTGATTCGGATTTTCAGAGCCATCTGCATGAAGACGTAAAAATAAATTCGCCTTATGATCATTCGCAAATGTCGCGCGTTCTTTATTACTTATATCCACATCTTGTGACGTTCTCGTCATTAATACTTGTATTCCCTTTGCTTCTAACTTTTCTTTTAATACGGAAGCCATTTCTAATACAAGAACAGCCTCTCTTTTTTTCGTCACAACACCAGTTGTACCATCTGTCACTTTATATTTTTGCGTCGTTGCTCCTGGCCCGATTGGCTCCAAATATAAATTTGCTTTTTGTTGATGCCCCGGATCAATAACAACAAGAAACTTTCCTTGTTTTTCATTACTCTCTACTTTTTGTTCATTATTTTGCAGCGGTTGCTCTGTTGGCTGCGCTGGCGTAGCTTCCTCTTTCTTTTCTTCAGCCAGCACTTCCTCCTGCTTCTGCTCCACTTGCTCATTCGTTTGAACTGCTAGCGGTTCTTCTTTCTTTTCTTTCTCTTCTTGCTGCTTTTCTACCGGTGCGTCTTCCTTGTTATCTTTGTTTTTTTCCTGCATAGAAGATGTTACTTCTTTTTTCGGTTCTTCTTGCGAACAACCTCCCATATATATTCCAATGAATGCGATCATGCTCATTATTTTTATATACTTCATGTGTTTCTCCCATCACTTTGCACCGGTCTCAAAGTTTTTTATAATTGTTTTATAACCTCATCCATATTTCCAATATGAACGGGTTGCCACGTTTCTGTACCACGCTCTGCCGTATAAACTAAATACGCACCATCAGCCACATTTACGAAAATCGGATCCCCCATATCTGTTTCATATCCGATAACAATCCATTCTTCTTTCCATTTTCCATGTTCTTCACCTATTAATGAATTTTTATGTTTATCATATCGATAACCGATTTGTCCTTTTTCTAATTCATTTTCGCTAAACACATATATTTCATAGGAACCTAGTTCGATATCTTGCTGTTTTGAAGTTTCAATTCGTTTCAGAAGTTCTGCAATTTTTAGTTGTTGTTTCATACGTCTATCCCCTTCTATTTTTCTAAATTTTAACTAGTTTGTTTATAAAATACAATATAGTTTTTGAGAAAAAAGGTGACATCCTTATCATATGAACGATTTTTTGAATATATCTGTCACAACTCGCAATATATCAACGATTCAACAGAAAAGAGAGGCTGTCCAAAAGGACAACCTCTCTTTTCTTACATCAATTAAAATTTGAACTCTTGTCCAACTTCAAAGCTATCTTCTAATACAAGAATACCTTTTTCTTGTGGAGCATCTGGAAGCTCTAATTCACGCGCTGAGCAAATCATTCCAGAAGAAGGAACACCGCGAAGTTCAGCTGGTTTAATTAACATACCGCTTGGCATTACAGCGCCAATTTTTGCAACGACAACTTTTTGTCCTGCATCAACGTTCGGTGCGCCACATACGATTTGTAATGTTTCTGTACCGATTTCTACTTTACAAATGTTTAACTTATCAGCATTTGGATGCTTCTCTTTTTCAGCTACATAGCCTACAACAAATTTTGGAGAAAGATCTGCTTCTACTGTTTCTTCAAAGCCGTTCTTCGCTAAAATCCCGTTGATTTTTTCTACAAATTCTTTCGTTAATGTTAGGTTACCTGTTTCTTTTACTTCTAAGTAAGAAGACGCATTAAAGATGTTGAATCCTGCTGTTACATTGCTTTCACGATCGTATACGCGTGCAACATCTCCTTTGCGATCAAAAGTACGGTTCTCTAAAGTAATATCTTGTAAGGCAACAATTAGAGTGTCACCAATTCCTTCAAGGTTGTAAAAAACGTTCACTTCGTTCATCCTTTCTCTTTTCCATCTGTCTTCTTCCGATTCTTCGCTAAAATAAAGATTGGTTCAAAGTCCCCATCTTCATATACGAATGAAAGTGATGTAATCGGAACATGCCCTTCGGCAAAAAATTTCATTGTCATTTGTGCAATAATATCATAACCGATTTCGTTGACGATATCAGCAATAATTAATACATCTTGGTGAGGAACAGCAACAACCATGTCACCAGAAATCTTTTCACGCATCGATTGTAGTAACGATTCGTTTAAAATACGAGTCGCATCATACCCATCGTTTGTGTTTAAAAAGTAGAATGTATTCCCTGCTACTGTTTCTTGTTTAAATTCATAACCTAATGAGCGAGCGTTGAATAATGCCATCTCACGCACTTGTTGCTCTGTAAGTTCTAATTTTTGTAATAGACGCTCATCAATGAGTCGATACGTTTTATTCGAATCTAACGCGTAGTAAATACGTGTTTCCGCCGTATGATCCGTCATAATAAACGGATTTCCTTCTTCTGCTTGTTTCGGGAAAGAAGTAGAGCGAATAACAGGTAAAATTTTCGCTGCGCTATTTTCTTCTTTATGCATCGCAATTAACGCTTCTTGTACGTAATAAGCAACCTCTTCAATTGCTTTTTCTTTATTCACTTCCCATTTTGCCACAACTCCTGGAAGCGATACGTTAATACCTTTTTTCGAGTCTTTCTGTTCTATACGTAGAACTTCTTTCTCGCTATCATACTGAAAGTCCCATTCTGGGCGAGATAATTTCTTCATTAACTCGTCTTTCATCTTTTTACTTGTCATCTTCATCTCTTTTTCCTCCCTTCCAAAAAAATAACCTCCCCCGCGAAGGTAGAGGTTGTTTTACAATTCAATTGGCAAATTGCCTTATTTTAAACCTTCAATGAACTCTTCGATTTGCTCTTGTGTTTTACGATCTTTGTTTACATAGCGACCTGTTTCTTCACCCTTATTGTACGCTACAAAGCTCGGAATGCCAAATACGTCTAATTTTACGCATAGATCAATAAACTCATCACGATCTACATAGTAAAATGAGAAATCACTATATTTCTCTTCTACTTCTGGCATAAACGGGTCTACAAAACGGCAGTCTGGGCACCATTCTGCTGAGAACATAAAGACTACATTCTCTTCATTTTTCAATTGTTGGAATTGCTCCATGCTTTCTAATGATTTCATCTATATTTCCTCCTCTAACGAGTGCATTTTTTCATGTTATAATCTTTCTTTTATACTACCATACATCGCGCATGGTGCAAGGTTTATGCTTGCTTTTCGTCATACTTATATTGCCCAACAAGTAACTTAACAACGTGTACAAATAATTCCGTGCGGTCGACATAATCATCTGTAAAAATACCGATAGCACCTTCGTGACTACGAATATCTTTTCTCTTTACAAACTCTTCCATCACTTCACTTAACTCCTTGCCATCTTCAAGAGGTGCTAAAAAATCATCTGGTAACTTAATACGTGCACCGCCTGCAACGAATGTTTTACCGGTATTTGTTGCTAGCGCGCCCCAGTTACACATAAATAAACCGTGCTCCGTTTTCATTACGCCACCTTCTAATCCAATACCAATTTGAGCTTCTCCTTCTTGTAGCGCTCGCTTCGCTCTATTAACCGCTCCTTGCATCGTCTCTTCATCTGTAAACGGCTGATTTGCTACCCCTGAAGGAACAGAAAGAGATGTAATTGTAGCATCTTTCCAAACCTTCTCCACAGCACCAACTTTCGTTTTATTCTTCGATCCAACTACTACTTTCATTTCGTTCACCTCTATAAAAATTCATCATTTTGTTCCATCCAATATCCGCTTCGGCACAAATTAAGTACCAACCACTATCACACACCACAGTGGAATCCCTTCTACCTATAAAAGAAGATGGCTTTCCGCAATATTATTGGTCCTAAACAAAAAACAGGCTTCTTCTTTCTTCCTACCCACGGTCTTAATACACCATTCGAGCACCTATTAAGCACTAACCGCCACCACACACCGCTGGGGCATCTATTCAACCTAAAAAAAGAAGGGTTTTTTGCCCTTCTCCTCTACGCGTTATTCTTAATTGTCTCTAACGTCGTTTTATCCGTTGCTCTTACAAGCTTCGTAATGAGTTCTTTTGCTGCCGCATAATCATCAACATGTAAAATAGAAGCATGTGTATGAATGTAACGTGCGCAAACACCAATTACTGCTGATGGGATACCTGAGTTACTTGTATGTACACGGCCCGCATCTGTACCACCTTGTGAAATAAAGTATTGGTACGGAATGTTGTGTGTTTCTGCTGTATCTAAAATGAATTCGCGCATTCCTCTATGTGTTACCATTGTACGGTCGTAAATACGAAGAAGAGCACCTTTTCCTAATTGACCGAACTGCGTTTTATCACCAGATGCATCGTTTGCTGGACTTGCATCAAGCGCATAGAAAATGTCTGGTTGAATCATATTTGCAGCAGTTTGTGCACCGCGAAGACCAACTTCTTCTTGTACAGTCGCACCAGAGTATAATGTGTTTGGTAATGTTTCATCTTTTAATTCTTTTAATAATTCGATTGCAAGGCCACATCCATAACGGTTGTCCCAAGCTTTCGCCATAATTTTCTTTTCATTTGCCATCGGCGTAAACGGACAGATTGGCACGATTTGTTGTCCTGGTTTTACACCAATCTCAATCGCATCTTCGTAGCTATCTGCACCTATATCAATTAACATATTTTTTATATCCATCGGTTTTGCACGTTGCGCGTCACTTAATAAATGAGGAGGAATAGAACCAACAACCCCAATAACAGGACCATTCTTCGTCATAACTTGTACACGTTGCGCTAATAACACTTGACTCCACCAGCCGCCTAACGTTTGAAAACGAAGCATCCCGTTTTTCGTAATTTGCGTAATCATGAAACCTACTTCATCCATATGACCTGCTACAAGAACACGTGGGCCAGTTTCGTCTCCTTTTTTCAGACCAAATACGCTACCTAAACCGTCTTGCACAATTTCATCCGCATATTTGCTTAATTCTTGCTTCATAAAACGGCGTACATCATGTTCGAAACCTGATGCACCTTGTAATTCTGTTAACGTACGAAATAATTGTAATGTCTCTTTATTCACGAAGTCCCCTTCTTTCAAACCTTAGTAGAATACCTCTTTTATTGTAACGAAATTTTCGAAATGTTTCTAGTTTCTTCTTTTTTAACTGTATTTGCTTTATAATTATTATTGGTACACTATTTTTATTTTATAGAATTGAGGTGAATATATGAGCTGGAAAGGTTTAGTAGCAGGTCTTGGCGTTGGGTTCGCAGCTGGTTATCTTGTTGCAAACAAAGTACAAGAACAATCCCATATTTCTTCAGAAAAAGCATTGAAAATGGTGAAACAAGCATTAAGTCATAAAGGTGAAATTACTGGCTCTTGGGTACATATGGTTCCAGAGGCATTTGAAAAATATGATGTCGCATACGAAGTTTATCGTGGCGGTCTTACAACAATGTTAGATGATATACAAGAACGATTTGAATTTTTAGTTGATGCTAAAACAGGTACTGTTTTAGAGGTTATAGCAGCATAAAAAGGAGGGTTCCCATTAGGTGAACCTCTTATTTTTTAATTGCGGATATTGATTAAATTTATATCAGCGATTTTTGAAATATATC
>NZ_WIPE01000122.1:0-18331 GCF_009760835.1 Bacillus sp. EE-W1
TTTCGTATAACCGTAACCACCAAATACTTGCACCGCTTCAATCGCAACTTCAACAGCCGTCTTAGAAGCGAATAATTTCGCAATAGAAGCTTCTTTACCGCATGGTAATCCTTGCGCTCTTAGCGATGCCGCTCTGTATACAAGTAATCGCGCTGCTTCTACACTAGTCGCCATATCTGCAAGTTTGAATCCGATTCCTTGCTGCGCCGCAATTGGCTTGCCGAATTGCTCACGCTCTTTCGCATAATCAATCGCACATGCAAGCGCCGCTTCCGCGATTCCTAATGCCTGCGCTCCGATTCCAATTCGTCCAACATCTAAATTCGCCATTGCCACCTTAAATCCTTGTCCTTCTTCACCAAGTAAATTCTCGGCCGGCACTTTCATATCTTCAAACGTAAGTTGTACCGTGCGAGAACCAAGAAGTCCCATTTTATGCTCATCTTTGCCGATAACTAAGCCTGGTGTATCTTTCTCTACTATAAATGCAGAAATCCCACTTTTTCCTGCCTCTGGATTTGTAGAAGCGAATACAATGTATGTACTTGCTTCACCGCCATTTGTAATAAATACTTTCGATCCATTAATAATGTAGTGATCGCCTTTCTTTACAGCTCTTGATTTCAAACTCCCTGCATCTGATCCTGCATTTGGTTCTGTTAATGCAAATGCACCTAAATATTCACCAGTCGCAAGTTTAGAAACATATTTCTGCTTCTGTTCTTCTGTTCCAAAATATAAAATCGGGTTCATTCCAACTGACGTATGTACAGCTAAAATTACACCAACCGTTGCACTTACCTTTGAAATTTCCTCAATTGCTAAAATGTAAGAAATAAAATCCATTTCTGCCCCGCCATATTTTGCAGGCGCTGGAATACCCATTAGTCCAAGCTCACCCATCTTCTGCAAAATCTCTTTCGGGAACACCCCTTGTTCCATACTAGGAACAAAGGGAGCTATTTCCTTCTGCGCAAAATCTCGAACCATTTTCCTCATCATTTGTTGCTCTTCAGTAAAATGAAAGTTCATGTACTCCGCCTCCGTTTGCTATATATCTTTTTAATAATTTGGTAAGACCACTATTTTAATAAAAGGAGGACTTTATTCGTAAACGTAGAAACCACGGCCTGTTTTACGTCCTAACCATCCTGCATTCACATACTTGCGTAATAATGGACATGGGCGATATTTACTATCTCCTAATCCTTCATGCAACACTTCCATAATGTATAAACATGTATCTAAACCGATAAAATCAGCTAATGTAAGTGGTCCCATCGGATGATTCATACCTAGTTTCATTACTTCATCAATCGCTTCTTTCGTCGCTACACCTTCATATAACGTATAGATCGCTTCGTTAATCATCGGTAATAAAATACGGTTCGATACAAATCCTGGGAAATCATTTACTTCGACTGGCACTTTCCCGATTTTTTTCGTAATATCTTCAATTGTTTCATACACCTCATCATCTGTAGCTAAACCACGAATAATTTCAACAAGTTTCATAACTGGAACTGGATTCATAAAATGCATGCCAATTACTTTTTCTGGGCGTTTCGTTACTGCTGCAATTTCAGTAATTGGTAGAGAGGACGTATTCGTCGCTAAAATTGCGTGTTCTGGAGCGATTTCATCTAGATTCGCGAAAATTTTCTTTTTAATGTCCATTTTCTCAACAGCCGCTTCAATAACAAGATCCGCTTCCTTCACACAATCTAAATCAAGCGTTACTGTAAGGCGATTTAACGTCGCTTCCTTTTCTTCTTCCTTCATGCGCCCTTTTTCTACTTGACGCGCTAAGTTTTTCGTAATAATAGCCAATCCTCTGTCTAATTGCTCTTGTTTTAAATCTTGTACCTTCACATCATATCCTGCCATTGCACATACTTGTGCGATTCCCGAACCCATTTGTCCTGCACCAATTACAACTATTTTTTGTACACCCATTCTTTCTTCCCCCTTAATATAAATTGTTAATAAATCAAAAATCACCTACACGTAAATTAACAAACTTCAATCATAATTGCGTCACCTTGACCGCCACCGCTACAAATAGAAGCAATTCCAATTCCGCCGCCGCGCTGCTTCAGTGCGTGGATAAGTGTAACGATAATACGCGCTCCACTTGCTCCAATTGGATGTCCCATTGCCACTGCGCCGCCATTTACATTCAATTTATCTGGGTCAATTCCTGCAATCTCTGTACTTGCAATTGCTACCGCTGCAAATGCTTCATTAATCTCGAATAAATCGATATCTTCAATTGTCTTGCCTGTTTTTTTCAACAATTCGTTAATTGCATAACCTGGCGTTCTTGGGAAATCTTTAGACTCCACTGCAATTGCTGTATGTGCCAAAATTGTCGCTAATGGCTTTCTTCCTTCTTGCTTTGCTCTGTCTTCGCTCATTAATACGAGCGCAGCACCGCCATCATTTAGTCCAGGAGCATTACCCGCTGTCACTGCCGACGTCTTATCAAATACAGGTTTTAATTTCGCTAATTTTTCAATCGTTGTATCCGCGCGTGGCGCCTCATCTTTTTCAACGACAATAGGATCGCCTTTTCTTTGTGGAATCGTTACTGGCACGATTTCCTCTTCAAAACGTCCTTCTTTATGCGCTGAAACCGCACGCTGATGGCTACGATATGCCCATTCATCTTGCGCTTCGCGAGAGATTCCATCTTCCTTCGCAACTTCTCCGCCATAAACACCCATGTGTATACCTGAAAATGCGCATGTCAAGCCGTCAGCAACGTTTAAATCGATGATTTCGTTGTTCCCCATTCTGTATCCCCATCTTGCACCTCGTAAAATGTAAGGACTGTTACTCATCGACTCCATACCGCCAGCTACAATTAGTGATTGATCGCCAGTACGAATAATTTGATCCGCTAACGTAACCGCACGAAGCCCTGATGCACAAACTTTATTCACTGTTTCCGTCTGTACTTCCCAAGGGATTCCAGCAGCCCTCGCAGCTTGGCGCGATGGAATTTGCCCCTGTCCCCCTTGAATAACTGTTCCAAATATAACTTCCTCAACATCACTAGCAGAAACATTTGCTCTCTCAAGCGCTGCTTTAATTGCAATTCCCCCAAGTTCTGTCGCCTTCACGTCTTTTAAAGATCCTCCAAATTTCCCAACCGGTGTTCTTGCAGCACTTAAAATAACTGTTTTACTCATATCTATTTCCCCCATCTCTTTTTTTAGCACCGAGCGCTCGCTCGGTGTTCTTACGTTGAGAAGAGGTGCAATGATTGCACCTCTCTCTAAAGTTGTATTCATGCTTGCAGATTACATCGCTTCTTTCTTCTGTCCGATAACAGAGCGTTCTAAAATCTCTGTTACATCAAGAGTTTGAACCTTCTCTTCTACTTCTTTCGCTTTCGTCCCATCGCTAATCATCGTTAAGCAATATGGACAACCTGTACCGATAATGGATGGTTGCACAGCTAGTGCTTGTTCTGTACGAGCAACGTTAATACGTGAACCTGCTGTCTCTTCCATCCACATTAAGCCACCACCTGCGCCACAGCACATTCCGGTTTCACGGTTACGTGCCATTTCTACAAGATTCACACCAGGAATTGCTTTCAAAATATCGCGTGGCGCTTCGTATACTTCGTTGTATCTTCCTAAGTAACAGGAATCATGGTACGTAACTGTTTCCTCAATAGCGTGAACAGGTTTTAAGCGTCCTTCTTTCACCCACTGAGCTAACAATTCTGTATGATGATAGACTTCTGCTTGCAAGCCAAAGTCTGGATACTCATTTTTAAATGTGTTATAAGCGTGAGGATCAATCGTAACGATTTTCTTCACTCCTGCTTTTTCAAATTCCTCGATATTCTTTGTCGCCATCTCTTGGAAGACAAATTCATTTCCAAGACGTCGCGGTGTATCTCCAGAATTCTTTTCTTTATTACCAAGTATCGCGAATGAAATGCCTGCTTCGTTCATTAACTTCGCAAACGATATCGCAATCTTCTGACTACGATTATCATATGATCCCATTGAACCAACCCAGAATAAATATTCGAACTCCTCGCCAGCTTTCGATTTTTCTTTTACAGTTGGAACCGTTACTTCATCATCACCTTGGCGCCAAGTTTCACGCTCTTTACGGTTCAGTCCCCACGGATTCCCTTGACGCTCGATATTTGTCATCGCACGCTGCGCTTCCGCGTCCATCTTTCCTTCTGTTAGAACGAGATAGCGGCGTAAATCAATGATTTTGTCAACATGCTCATTCATAACCGGACACTGATCTTCACAGTTACGGCACGTTGTACAAGCCCAAATCTCTTCCTCTGTAATAACATCTCCGATTAAACTCGGATCGTAAGCAAGCGTTGTAGCTGCTGATTCTTGTTGCCCTTTCCCAGCTGCCATCATCGCTAACTGATTTCCTTGTGTATTATTAAAAGCAACTACTGGAACCCACGGTGCTTTTGATGTCACTGCTGCTCCTTTATCAGTTAAATGATCGCGAAGTTTTAAAATTAAATCCATCGGCGATAACATTTTCCCTGTCCCTGTTGCCGGGCACATATTTGTACAGCGACCACACTCTACGCAAGCGTATAAATCAATAAGCTGATTTTGTCTAAAGTCTTCGATTTTACCAACACCAAATGTTTCTTGCGTTTCATCTTCAAAGTCAATCTTTTCAAGTTTCCCTGGATTTGAAAGACGTCCGAAGAAAACGTTAACTGGTCCCGCAATTAAATGCGCGTGTTTTGATTGTGGAACATACACTAAAAATGTTAACAAAATTAGTAGATGCACCCACCAAGAGAAATAGAACACAGAAATGGCTGCGGTTTCATTTATTCCCGAGAAAACGTAAGCGATTGCAGAAGCGATCGGTTCACTCCATGAAAGCTCCTCGCCGTGCCATATAATTCCCATCCCATTACCAAGTAGCACAGAAATCATTAAGCCACCAATAAAGATAAGAACAAGGCCTGATTTGAAATTACGTTTTAAACGAACTAGCTTCTCAACATAACGTCTATGAAAAGCCCAAAAGACTGCAATTAAAATAACAAGTGTGACAATTTCCTGGAAGAATGTAAATGCAGGGTATAGTGGTCCAAGTGGAAGATGTGATCCTGGTGCGAGTCCTTTCCAAACGAAGTCAATTGCTCCAAATTGGACAAGAATAAATCCGTAAAAGAACATAACGTGAATAATGCCGCTCTTCTTATCTTTCAGCAGCTTTTTCTGACCGAAAACATTGACCTTAAGGAGATCCCAACGCTCTTTAAAACGACGGTCAAATTCAATCTTTTTTCCTAACTGTATGTAGGCCATCCTCGTCCGTATAAGATACACAAACAAATATCCCGCATAAGCAATAACAGCAATGGCAGCCAGCCAATTAATGATCAGTAAGCTATTCATTTTTATGCTACCCCTCTCTTTGTAAGCCCTCTTTCTTTTTTAGAATCTTCAAAAACATATAATTTTCTGAATTTTATCCCCTGTCTTCATTATATAATGAGTGAGCATTCAGTCAACAGTTTTTTGTTATACAACAACATATTTTTTAATAAAGCTGTTTATTTCGGTGAAACTATAAAGTGAAACTTTAATCCGTAGGGGGTTGTTTCCTCTCGCCCGATTCCTTTAAGTAAGCCTAATTTTTAAGTAGGAGGCTTACCGCCCCTTAATATGGGATAAGGTGAAGCCAATCGGGATTCTCCGGGCAGCCAGTAAAATGAAGGCGAAAAGAATGCAAAGGAGGGAATTCACTTATGTTCTTCTTATCTCTCTTGTTAATATGCGTTACTCTTTGGATCACAATTGACCTTTTATATGGGAGGATTCTTCATTTAAAGCGTGTGCGCTCTCGTACTTTCCCTTTACGTCAAAGTAATTTTCACCTTTATACATACGGGCAAGATTTATATGATGCTTTATTTACTGATATACAACAAGCAAAGCACCATGTGCACGTTTTATTCTTCATTGTAAAAAACGATAAAATCAGTCGTGAATTTTTAAAGTTACTTATCGATAAGGCACAGGAAGGAATTGAAGTAAGACTTTTACTCGATCGATTGGGAAGCCATTATTTATCAAACGAGGCAATTCGTTCCCTACAAAAACACGGCGTCTCTTTTTCATTTTGTCATAAAGTGAAATTTCCTTTTCCGTTCTTTTCTGCAAATCAAAGAAACCATAGAAAAATTACAGTTATTGACGGGAAAATTGGTTATATTGGTGGGTTTAATATTGGAGAAGAATATTTAGGGCATAATCAAAAATTAGGATTATGGCGCGATTATCATTTACGCCTTACAGGAGAAGGAATACAAGATTTACAAAAGCAATTTTTACATGATTGGCTCGACGATACGAACCAAAATTTATTAGATTCACCTCTTTATTTTCCTAAGCAACAACCAGGAATCATTCTACATCGTTTTATCCCTACTGATGGTGCCTATTTGCAAAATACATTTTTACATTTAATTGAAAGTGCGGAAAAAGAACTCTTTATCGGTACACCATATTTCATTCCTGGGAAGAAAATTATGAATGCATTATTAAAAGCGCGAAAACGTGGGGTCCAAATCACGGTTCTCGTTCCAGAAAAAGCGGATCACGCCCTTGTTCGCGAAGCAAAATTCCCATATTGCCGAAAGTTAATACAAGCTGGGTGTAATATTTACGCATTTCAACAAGGGTTTTTTCACGCTAAAGTTATTATAGTCGATGATTATATTTGTGATATTGGAACTGCAAACTTTGATATGAGAAGTTTATATATTAACCATGAAATCAACTGCCTTTTATATGATAAACATTTTATACAAACAGTAAAAAACAAATTCCATGAAGATCTAGAAAATGCGTCATTACTTTCCTTTAAAGATGTTAGCCCGCATTCTCTTATTGATAGGGGAAAAGAATGGGTAGGAACGATACTTGCTTTCTTTCTATAGGAAAGATAATGGATAAAGGAGATGTATTCATTATGATTATGCGTTTCGGATATGTCTCACATGCAATGGCACTCTGGGACTGTTCTCCGGCTAAAACGATGACATTTACAAGCTTTCAAAAGCTTAATAAACAAGAACGAGAAGATAAATTATACGATGTTACACGGCAAAATCTCGAGCATACAATACGTATTCTTCATTACAATATAGCGCATGAAATTCCATTATATCGCTTATCTTCTTCCATCGTCCCACTTGCAACGCATCCCGAAGTCGAGTTTGATTATATCGGTGCATTTACACCGTTTTGGCGTAAAATTGGGGCATTAATTAAAGAACACAATTTACGAGTAAGTTTTCATCCAAATCAATTTACGCTATTTACAAGCGACAAGCCACATATTACAACTAACGCTATTACAGATATGGCCTATCATTATAAAGTATTAGATGCAATAGGAATTGCAGATTCTTCTTATATTAACATCCATGTAGGTGGTGCCTATGGAAATAAAGAACAAGCAGTTGGACGTTTCCATGAAAACATAAAAAAACTTCCTGCACATATAAAAGAGCAAATGACGCTTGAAAATGATGATAAAACATATACAACTGCTGAAACTTTATCGATTTGCCAAAAAGAAAAGATTCCATTCGTATTTGATTATCATCATCACATGGCAAACCTTTGCGAGGAACCGCTAGAAGTGTTACTCCCTGCAATTTTTGAAACTTGGTCACATACAAATGTCCCTCCTAAAGTTCACATTTCCTCCCCTAAATCAAAAAAAGAATTTAGGGCTCACTCTGAATATATTGATTTAGAGTTTATTAAGCCTTTCTTACACATTGCAAAAAAAATCAACCATAATTTCGATATTATGATTGAAAGTAAACAGAAAGATTTAGCAATGCTGCAATTAATACATGAATTATCCTCTATAAGAGGGATAAAAAGAGTAAATAGCTCAACATTACAATGGTAAATTGTAATGTTGAGCTATTTTTTTCAAAAAAAGTAATTTTTATAGTAAAAAACAACCTATTGTATATGCTATGATTGGAATTAGCATTTTCCACCTGCGATTCAACTTTATTGAAACGGAGCCATAATATGATTAATCAAAAAAAATATGTACACTTTGTCACGATGTATATAATTATATTTTCCCTTTGGATATTTCTTATCCCTAAGGACTTGAATATAAAAGAAATTGGAATTCTCTTCTTATTTTGTTTTGCTGCACTCTTTTCTTGCTATTGCTTATATAAAGCTATTAAGAAAATGAAGCGTAGTGATAAATTATTTTGGGTTTTATTACTCTGCACTTGCATATGCGGACTAACTATGGAAATAACTTTATTCCTTCATTCACTTTCTATATATGATCAAGTCATATTCTCATATAAGGCATTGCCCTTTTTCATCATACAATATATTTTGCTCTTTTCTGGGTTTGCTATCAAATTCATAAAACATTACTCTATTAGAGGCCTTGCTCAATTTTCATTCGATAGCATCTTTATTGTTATTATGAATATTTATTTTACCTTAACTTTTATTTTGGACCTCTCAAGCTTTCGTATGTTAACAACAGATCACTGGGTTTTAATTGGATACTTTATTGCACAAGCATTAGTAATTTACGCCGTTATTAGCCTATATAGACGAGAACAATATTCTGCTAGCAGAATTTCATTAATTATCGGTTTTACTATCATACTTGTGTACGGGTATATACATCTGTTCCAACTAAACATGGGGATGAAAACTTCTTCTGAAGTCTCTTATTTAGTACATACTGCTTCAATTTTATTAATTGGTTTATCTTCCATACTATACATTTTGGACAAACCAATGCAGCATGAAACGAAAACAAAGTATTATCGATTTGATTATGTGCGCTTTATATTACCCTATTTCAGTATAATCATTACTTTTTCCTTTATTCTTATTCAACCTTGGGATGATAAGTTCATGCTAATCGGTCTAGTATTATCACTCATCTTATTATTCCTACGACAACTTTACATGTGGAAAGATAATCAAGCACTAATCGATACATATGAACAGTTGACTACACAACTAGAAGGCAAAGTAGAAGAGGGTGCATCTGCGTTATCAAAGAGTGAACAACGCTATAAATCATTATTCGAAGATCATCCTGATGCCGTTTTCTCTTTAAATATGGATGGTATTTTCCAACAATCTAATACAGCTTGTGAAAGCTTATTTACTGCCTACTATTGTGAAGTAGAAAGCTATTCTCTTCTACACTTTATTGACTCAAAAGACCATGATCTACTAAAGAAAGCTTTACAAATAACAAAAGAAGGTAGACCACAAACTTTAGAAGTTCGCACAAAAGAAAAAGAAGGCTATTACTATTACCTTCACGTTACACTCATCCCTACTTTCATAAACAAAGAAGTTGTTGGGATGTTCGGCATAGCACGTGATATTACAACTTTATATGAAAAACAAAAACAAGTAGAACATTTAGCCTTTCATGATGCACTGACTGGATTACCAAATCGCCGAAAGTTTGAAAAAGATTTAAAGAACATTTTAAATATAGCTCAAACTAGCGCAAATGATGTTGCCGTCATGTTCCTTGATTTAGATCGATTCAAAAAAATTAACGATAGACTTGGTCACGACGTCGGAGATCTATTATTAATTGAAGTAGCAAAAAGGTTACGCAGTTGCTTGCGTTCGAAGGATATCGTTGCTCGCCAAGGCGGAGATGAGTTTACAATTCTATTACCAGATATGTACTCAGAAAAAAGTGCTGCTTTTATAGCTGAACAAATTTTAACCATTTTAAACAAACCATTCTTCATTAAAGACGAAGAACTATCTATTACACCGAGTATCGGTATTGCCATGTATCCTGATTACGGAACCGATGTTACTGAATTAATGAAAAATGCCGATATGGCTATGTATCGCGCGAAAGCAAATGGGAAAAACAGATTTGTTTTCTTCTCAAAAGAAATGAGTATCGCCCAAAATGAAATTCAATTCTTAGAAGGCGAACTTGCAAAAGCATTACAACAAAATGAATTTTTCCTTGAATATCAGCCACAAGTAAGTACGAAAACAAAACAAATTATCGGTTTTGAAGCATTAATTCGTTGGAAGCACCCAAAACTCGGCATCGTGTCTCCTGCCCAATTCATTCCTCTAGCGGAGGAAACCGGATTTATTATTGAACTTGGAAATTGGATTTTACGTACGGCTTGCTTAGAGGCAAAAAGATGGCATAATCAAGGGTTTTCTCACTTAAAAGTTGGTGTGAATTTATCTGTTGTTCAATTTAACCATGCAGATTTAATCCCTACTATTTCAAAAGTGTTAGAAGAAACCGAACTAAAATCAGAAGCACTAGATATCGAAATCACAGAAAGTATCGCAATTAATCAAAATCAATCTGTCATTTCCAAACTAGAACAGCTTCAAAATCTCGGTATTCAAATTTCAATCGATGACTTTGGAACTGGTTATAGTTCTTTAGCTTATTTAACAAAATACCCAATCAACACATTAAAAATTGCTCGAGAGTTTATTTGCGGAATTACAAATAGTCCTTTAGAGGAAGCGATTATCTCCTCCATCATTACACTATCTAAAGAACTAAATTTAGAAGTTATTGCAGAAGGTGTAGAGACGGAAGAACAATGGAAGTTTTTATATGAACAAAACTGTGACCACATTCAAGGATTCCTTATTAGCAAGCCTGTTTCTAGTAAAGACGTTTGGATGTTACTACACAAAAAAACAACCGTCTAAGTAAGACGGTTGTTTTTTAATATTCATAAGGTACTTCTCCAGCTAATTGTACCTCTTGATTATTGTGAGAAATTATTTGACTTTTCTCTAATGCTGTATCTCCTAATGAAATACCCCATGCCATCGCTAACGTTAATAGACTACCAATAAGTAGTTTCTTCATATTCCATCACCCGCATTTTTTTATTTAAATATATCATGAAAATTTATCCATACATTATGCAATTATGCATATTTATTTTTTAGATCTTTTTTATTTCTTCATTTTTTTCATAAGTGATTCTTTTAATGTATGGTTTCCTAATATATCAAAAAAGAAACACGCTTTTTCATAAGCATCTTCAATTTCCGCTCTATCACACCCTAGCTTTGCTAGGCATTCACCTTTTCGAAAGTATAACTGTCCAATTAATGTCATACTATTAATTTGGCACGATAGTTCAATAGCTTTATTTGCGTGGCAAAGCGCTTCTTCGTATTGATTATCTGAGAATAATGCTTTTGCATGATTATGTCTCACCTTCACATCAAATTCTTTATTATCATGCAATGTCTCTAATTGTTTTAATATATTTTCAAATAAATCAATACCCTTCTTCAAATAACCATTTTCAGCATAAATATTTGCAATTGCGTTTTCAATATAAAGATTCTGATATACATCTATTCCTACCAATTGTTGATTGAGCAATTTCTTTAATTCTAAAATACAATATTCATAATCGATTTTTTTTAATATGTAAGCAGCTACATAATATTGCCATTGAAGAAATTGCTGAAGCTCGGGATGATATTCTTCCTTTTTCAACTCATTGCATACCCTATTATAAATTTCTTTATATTTCTTTTGCTTACAAAGCATAATAATTTGATCTTTTAACTGCTTATTCCTCTCAATATCAGAATAAATGAGTACCTCATAAAAATGAATAATGGGAACTTGTAATTTTGCTGCAATACCTTGCAATATATCCATACTTGGGTATACCGCGCCTGATTCAATTCGGCTCACTTCCGATTGATGACATATGTTCTCGGATAACTGTTTTTGTGTTAATCCCCTCATTACCCTAATTTTCTTAATTTCACTTCCTAATTTTTCTGCGTGCATACTTACTCACCATCCATTATAACAATATAATTTGTTAAGTTGTCATACCACTACAATAATGTGAATTCGACAATTTTTGACATGAAATAATGCATAATATATATAAAATTCGGCAAATTCTTCATACAATTCGTCTCACATACAATAATAGATTAGTGGTTTTATAGATAAATTATAGAAAATTCGCCCGTGCCTTCGTTACATTCGGTTTTTTTTCCTTTATTAGCAGTAGCAGAAGTTATTCACACCCAAGAATTAGACAGAAATAAAGTAAAATTTGAAATTACTTAGCCTAATTTAACGCTTAAAAAATTACACAACCTCAAAATGATACGAAAAAATATGCTGAAAAAGTATTTAAAAGGTGAGATAAATGAGGCGAAAGCTCAACAAAAGTGAATGACAACTGAAATGAATGTAGATTCCCAACCTACAAATAAAGCAACAAAAGAAAATCAAACCGAAGCTCGCCTTGCACAAACATATAAACACTATAAAGTATATGGCCAAGATCTTATTGTAAAAGTAGATAAAAATGGAGTAATCACAACTGTTAGTGGTAAAGTTATCCAAAACTTAAATCAACAACCTAATCTTACTATAACAAATTTTTTGTCGAAAAATGAAGTAAAATCTAAATTACACGATATACTTCAAATTCTGAGCGATGCGACTGTGACAAAACTCTCTATTGAAATACTTGTTTATAAGAAAAAAGAAGCTTACCACTCATAGGTAAACTTCTTTTCATATCCATCCCTTTTCTTCCGCAATTGTAATTGCCTCAATTCTATTTTTCGCATCAAGCTTCGTTAATACTTCAGAAATATAATTACGTACTGTACCAGGCGAAAGATAGAGCGCCTTCGCAATTTCATTTGCCGTCTTTCCTTCTTTCGCAAGTAGCAATACTTCTTTTTCACGATCTGATAACGGATTTTGCTCCTGCCATAAGCCGAACATCAAATCTTGAGAAATCTCTCGCTTTCCTTTCATTACATTACGAATCGCTGCAGCTAAATCTTCACTTGGGCTATCTTTTAATAAATATCCGTGCACGCCAGCTTTCATTGCTCGTTCAAAATATCCAGGGCGCGCAAATGTTGTTAAAATCATTACTTTGCATGCTGATTTTTCTTTCTGTAACGTTTCCGCAACATCTAATCCGCTTTGAATTGGCATTTCAATATCCATAATGCTTACATCAGGTTGTAGCGATTCAATTAGTTTTAACGCCTCTTCCCCATTGGCAGCTTGCCCAATTACTTCAATATCATCTTCTAGATCAAGTAGGGCCCCTAATGCACCACGAAGCATCCGCTGATCTTCTGCAATAATAATTCGAATCATGCCCTCACCTCATCTTTTCCTGTTCTAATGACAACTGGTACTTTTACTATTAATAGTGTCCCTGGATTGATTGTGCCCAGTTCAACAAACCCGTCAATAAGAGCGATGCGCTCTTTCATACCACGAATGCCATTTCCATCATGGTTTTGATCTGCTAAACCAACTCCATTATCTTCTACTGTCAAAATTAATTCACCTTGTGATTCTAGTACAGAAACTGTGCAACGCGTCGCTTTACTATGCTTTACAACATTCGTCACAGCCTCACGTAAACACATTCCTAAAATATTTTGTTCAATTGGTGATAACGAACTTGCACTCGTTTCTTGTTTTATTTCTAATTCAATAGTAGCAGCTTGTAAGATTGCTTTTATTTGCTCAAGCTCTTCTTCCACTGTAATCATACGCATATCAGAGATTAATTCCCTTAGCTGCTTTAAAGCGGTACGAGATGTTTGTGTAATTTCCTTCGCTTCCGCACTTGCACGCTCCGGATTTTTAACAATTAACTTCTCCACGAGCTGACTTTTTAAAGTAATGAGTGATAACGTATGTCCTAACGTATCATGAAGATCTCTTGCGATCCGCTGCCGCTCTTCACGTTTTACTAAGTCTTTAATTTGCTCATTCGCTTCGTTTAATTGATTTCTTAACATCTTTTTTTGATTAAAGTTGCGCATACCAAATGGCGTAATAAGCATTAAAATAAACATCGGAACAATATTCACTAAACTTGTAGTTGATATTTGATTCATATTTACAAATATAAAAATTCCAAGCATTACAGCTAACAAACTTAACAACACTCGAAACTCTTTCTTATTTGGCGCAAACCCTATCGCACTTGCTGTGAAAAAACCAAAGAATATCATGAAGGCATTATAATAAAAAGCAAATAGCAGTGTGAGTATCATTTGCATACATGCCCATAAAACGAAAGTCTTATTAACAAAATAAAGTTGACGGTATGTGATAACAAAAAGTATCAACATACCACTCCCCATTACAAGCTTCCATCCCGATGCTTGTGCTAGATGGTAAATTGGAAATAACAGATACACAAGCCACATATACGGGAAGAAACCCATCTGTTTCGGAAAAATCTCAATCCTCTTCTTCTCTATCATTTATACCGCTTCCTGTCTTTTTCTTATATATATTGATATTACAACAAATATAAGGAAATAACCTCCTAATACCGCGATATTTTCCCAACCAACTGATTTTCCAGCTACAATATCCCATGCACCGCTTCCGAAATGATATGTTGGTGTCCATTCACCGATAGATCTTAATATTTTCGGGAATACTTCGATCGGCATCCATAACCCGCCAATTACGGCTAGACTCATATTTAAAATATTAGCTAAACCCGCCGCTGCATCGGCCTTCTTAATAGAACCTATTACTGTTCCTAACGCTAAAAATGGTGTTACACCTAACAACAACCATAATCCAGCGCCAATCCATTGCCCTACTGTTAACTCAACATGATTAATTAATATTCCTGCGATAAAGATAACTAAGATTGAAAAAGCATTCACTACAGTTTGAGCGATGATTTTGGCTGTTATATATGCCCCCTCTGGAAGTGGTGTAATTTTTAACAAATGTGTCCATCCTTGCCCCTTTTCCTGAGAAATCCTTACACCGAAACTAAAAAGTGCCGTCCCTACAATACTAAACGTCGCCATTGAGATTAAATAATGCGCTTTCCAAGCATCTCCGTTTTGTGGCACTTGAATAACATTTGTGAAAATGTAGTAAAACATAACTGGCATTAGTAATGAGAAAAAGATAAACAATTTATTACGAAACGTACGTAAAATTTCTATTTTGCATTGCATCCATAAAGCTCTCATGCGATTCCCTCCTCCTGATTTGCGATAAACTGTTCAAATGCTTCATCAAGACTTCCACGTTCAACTGAAACATCTGTTACAGGTAAGTTCTTTTGATAAATCGCTTTTAAAGTTGCATCTGTATCTTCAGTTGTTAAAGTGAAGTGCCCTTCGTTTGACTGTACTTCGGTTACGTTTGGTAATTCTTTTAGTAATTTTGCAGGAATACTTTCCTTCGAATAAAACTTGATTGTTTTTCGCGAAATCGTCGCCTTCATCTCATCTGGTGTACCATCTGCGATAATCTTTCCATTCGCAAATAATAAAATGCGATTCGCCAATGCATCCGCTTCTTCTAAATAGTGCGTTGTTAAAATAATTGTTTTCCCTTCACTTGCTAACTTTCGAATTGTTTCCCAAAACGTTCTTCGAGACGTAATATCCATTCCAACTGTCGGCTCATCTAAAAATAACAAATCAGGATTTCCTGCAAGTGCGAGTGCAAAGTTTAACCTTCTTTTTTGCCCACCTGATAATTTCTCACATCTTTGCTTTCGCTCCGATTCTAAATTTGATAACTGTAGTAACGTTTCTTTCGCTACCGGATTCGTATAATAACTACGGAATAACTCAATTGCCTCTTCTACTGTAATGCTATCAATGACACTTACTTCTTGTAACATCGCACCGAGGCTATTACGAACATCTCTATGTTTGGGACTCTTTCCAAATATAGAAACAGTTCCTTCCGTCGGATCCTTTAATCCAAGCATCATCGACATCGTCGTCGTTTTCCCTGCACCATTCGGTCCAAGTAGTGCTACAATTTCTCCTTTATTCACACAAAATGAGACGTTATTTACTGCCTTTTTATATTTAAATGTTTTAGAAACACCATTTACTTCTATAATCTTTTCCATCTCTCCACCCCCGCTGTTTCTTATATTTACATTGTACGTGTTGGAAAACTTAGGAAACAGTATGATGCGTCATGACATCGATATGACAATTGTCATGTATTCCTTATGAGAGGAATCAGCCCACATACCGCAAGCGAGTAGCAGGACGAAAATAAACATGATACAATCGGATAAGATATACATTCGAGGAAGGACAGTGGTTTTCATGATTATTCGTAATGAACAAGATTTAGAAGGCTTACGAAAAATCGGCCGCATCGTTGCACTTGCACGTGAAGAAATGAAAAAAGAAGCGAAGCCAGGTATGACAACGAAAGAGCTTGATTTGATCGGTAAAAAAGTATTAGATGAGCATGGTGCTATTTCTGCACCTGAAAAAGAATATGATTTCCCAGGTGTAACTTGCATCAGTGTAAACGAAGAAGTTGCTCACGGTATTCCAGGAGATCGCGTATTAAAAGAAGGCGACTTAGTAAATGTCGACGTATCTGCTGCACTTGATGGCTATTATGCAGATACAGGTATTTCATTTGTACTTGGAGAAGATGAAGCAAAAGAAAAGCTTTGCCAAGCAGCGGTTGATGCATTTTGGGCAGCGATGAAAAAGGTGAAAGCTGGTTCCAAACAAAACCAAATTGGTCGTGCTGTTTCAAACTTTGCACATAAAAATGGATATAATGTAATTCAAAACTTAACTGGTCACGGTATTGGTCTTAGCTTACACGAAGCACCAAACCACATTTTAAGCTACTTTGACCCAATGGATAATGCGCTTCTAAAAGACGGTCTTGTTATCGCTGTAGAACCATTCATTTCTATGAAAGCTGATCACATTATCGAACGTGGCGATGATGGTTGGACATTCGTTACACCTGATAAAAGCCTTGTTGCACAATGTGAACATACAGTTGTCGTAACACGCGGCGAGCCGATAATCTTAACAGAAATCTAATACCAAAAACGGCTGTTTTGTAGATTTATTCCACATAAAACAGCCGTTTTTATTTTTGGGAAAATATGTGAACTATTGTTGAACTCTTTATCATTTAAGTATATAATCTTTAGCGGAGGTTACTTAAGCTTATCTTTACTAAAAAGATATTGTAACTAAGGAGGAAAACACCTTCTTTCTTATTGTTTAAACAGTCTCAAAAATGACCGTAGTAACGTGTTAGTCGAATATTCTGTAATCCTTATATTTCTCTAACAATGTAAGAAACTATCATCTTTCAACTTCGGTCCACTAATCGCACAACTCTCTTTAGACAAAATAAATGACTAATTTCAAAGTACATATTGTCTTCATTCTGACCAAAACCAACCCTATCTAGATTTTTATTTCCACATAACTTTAAGGCAAAAATAAGCCTTCACAAAGGGATACACTACCTTGGTTAGTATGTATCGTAAAACTTACCTTTATAACCATTCTTTTTTACTAGATATACATGAAAACTATCTCACATATAAAGGTCTGATATCATTCTTTATATCAGTATTTTTTTCGACATTTTTTGTCGAATTGTGTATATTTCCACAGAACTGTGTAAATATACATTTTGTTTTACGTTAAATACTATTACTTTGAACATAATCCTGTTTGTCTGAGAACGCGTATAGAAACGGAGGAATAACCAAAAATAAATAGCTTATAACAAATACTTTTAATATTCCATTTGTTCATGTGGAATAAGTCCCCAATGGACAAATGAATGTTCAGAGGAGGAAAAATGAAAAAACTTTTCAATGTATGTTTAATTGTATTCGTACTATTTTCGCAACTTGCTAGTTTTCCATACAATCAAGTAAGAGCGGAAACCTTAACAGGAGATTCCTTATTTGACACTGTTGAAATGAAAGATGCAACGGATCACATTATTGACGAAGCAAAAAATCCTAACAACTTAATAAAGATAGGATCAACCATTCAAGTAGAATATGCTTGGTCAATAAAGGATCAACAAGTTGTACATGCAAACGATACAGCGATAATTCAAATACCACTTGCATTAAAAGTATCTAAAGATTTGCAAGGAGATTTAGTAACAGATCAAAAAAATATTGGTCAATATTTTATAACAGCTAAAGATAATAAATTAAAGCTGATATTTAATGATCAAGTAGAAAATTCTAAAGATGCTAAAGGAAAAATCAAAGTTGATACTGTGTTTAACCCAACTTTAAAAACTGGAGAAAAATCAGTTCAAATCGCTTTCCCTTTAGGAACACTGGTGCAGCCTATATCGGTTCCTGTTCAAGTAGAAGATTCTAAAGAAGATAGCACCGAACAGGATACTAATAAACAAGTGCAAGATCCAGTAGCTAAACCTGTTACTGGTAATACGGAGCAAG
>NZ_WIPE01000024.1:0-24657 GCF_009760835.1 Bacillus sp. EE-W1
TTACCACCAGAACCGTTACCACCAGAACCGCTACCACCAGAACCGCTGCCGCCAGAACCATTGCCACCAGAACCGTTACCACCGGAACCGTTGTCGCCAGAACCATTGCCACCCGAGCCATTGCCACCAGAACCGTTGCCACCCGAGTCATTGCCGCCAGAACCACTATCGTCCTGAGAACCATTGTTTCCTGGTGGTTTATTATTATCTTTTGAGTTGCCTTCTGCTAAATGATCGTTATTTTGTACAATCGCATTTGTTACTGGAGAGAAGTTGTCTGTTGCTGCATTACCGATATTTAAACCACTAAAAAAAGATAAAGAAAGAGTTGATGCTAAAATGAAGATTTTTGTCATTGATTTCCTCCTGAAAATTAATATTCCATCTAAAATACATCCCTTTGTAATATTTCATAGGAAAAAGAGTTTTATGCAAAAAAAACTATATATAGAAAAAGGTGGTGTATTTCTGAAGAGAGAAAAGAGTTAGTGTAAATTCTTTATAATAGTAGAGTGGTGGGAATTTTACACTCATTACAGTAGAGGAAGTGACAGCAGATGAAAGAATATATTGCATTTGATATTGGTGGTACGCAAATTAAATATGGGATTGTTTCAGAAACAGGGACGGTATTAAAGCATAAAACAGTTTCAACAGAAATTCATTTGGGCGGGGAACAAATCATTCAAAAACTTATTCTTCTATCCAAAAAATTAATGAATGAGCATACGATTTCGGGAATTGGTATTAGTACTGCGGGAATTGTTAATATTCATAAAGGGGTTGTAACGGGAGGGGTGGAGCATATTCCGAACTACGCGACTATTCCTATTATTGATAGATTGCAAAGGGTATTACAAGTTCCTGTGTCCATTGAAAATGATGTGAATTGTGCAGCTTTGGGAGAGAAATGGAAAGGTATTGGAAACCGAAAAAGAAATTTTATTATGCTTACTCTTGGAACTGGTATTGGAGGAGCAATTTTTATAGATGGAGATTTATATAGAGGGCATTCGTTTAGTGCTGGCGAATGGGGAAATATGTTGATAGAAGGAAGGCCGTTTGAAGAGGTCGCTTCCATTTCAGGGTTAATTTGTCTTGTGCGAAAATATAAAGGTGAAAGTGATTGGAATGGAAAAATGATTTTCGAACTGTATGATAAAGGAGATAGAGAAGTTACGCAAGCAGTTGAGGTTTTCTTTAAACATTTAGCGATTGGAATTAGTAACCTTGCTTATATTTTTAATCCAGAAATGATTGTTATAGGTGGAGGAGTTACTGATAGGGGAAAGCAGTTCTTAAAAGAAGTAAAAGGAGAGGTAGAAAAATATTTAAATAAAGAGATTTATAATAATTGTGAGATTGAACTTGCACAAAACGGAAATTGCGCAGGAATGGTTGGTGCTATTTACCACTTCTTACATTAGCATAAATAAGTTATATGAATGTTTTCATATAACTGAGAATTTATCCTTTTTATCACTAGGTAAATAATGCTACAATATAAGGGGAGAATACAATATTTTCCGATTTGGAAAATGCTTTGTAGAAAGGAAGAAACTTCATGCCTATTATTTTAGAAAAAGGTCAAAAGATCGATTTAACGAAAGGACAACCAAAAGTAGCAAAACTACAGGTTGGCTTAGGCTGGGATCCAATTGGACAATCAGGTGGGTTTCTGTCTTCATTATTTGGAAGTAAACCAAATGTAGATTGTGATGCATCTGTTGTTATGTTAGAAGGGGATCGCTTTTTAAACAAAAACGATTTAGTTTACTTCGGAAACAAACTTTCTACTTGTGGTAGTATTATTCATTCAGGAGATAATTTAACAGGTGAAGGCGCTGGTGACGACGAAACAATTTTCGTAGAATTACATAAAGTTCCAAGCCGTATTAATCGTTTAGTATTCGTTGTAAATATTTATGACTGTGTAAATCGTCGTCAAGATTTCGGGATGATTCGTAATGCATATATTCGTATTCAAAACCCGCAAACTGGTGAAGAATTAGCACGCTATAATTTATCGGATAATTATGCTGGCAAAACGACTCTAATTGCAGGTGAAATGTATCGCCACGGAAGTGAATGGAAGTTTTCAGCTGTTGGAGAAGGCACACAAGATAAAAACTTAAGTGAGATTGTATCACGTTATTAATAAAATAAACCGAGGAGGAATTGAATATGGCATCAATTTCATTGAAAAAAGGACAAAAGGTAGACTTAACAAAAACAAATCCAGGTCTTTCAAAAGTTCTTGTAGGACTTGGTTGGGATACGAATCGTTATGACGGACAAAACGATTTCGATTTAGATGTTAGTATTTTCTTAGTAGGTGCTAACGGTAAAGTTTCAGGTGCAGAGGATTTCGTCTTCTATAATAATCCAAAAGGTGCGAATGGTGCTGTCGAGCATTTAGGAGATAACCGAACTGGTGAAGGTGAAGGCGATGACGAATCGATTAAAGTAGATTTAAAAAATGTACCTGCACATATCGAACGTATTTGTTTCTCAATCACAATTTACGATGGAGAAGGTCGTAGCCAAAACTTCGGACAAGTTTCTAACTCTTTCGTACGTATTTTAGATGAAGAAAAGAATGCAGAGTTAATTCGTTACGATTTAGGAGAAGATTTCTCTATTGAAACAGCTGTTGTAGTAGGGGAATTATACCGTCATGCAGGTGACTGGAAGTTCAATGCAATCGGAAGTGGGTTCCAGGGCGGATTAGCATCTCTATGTAATAATTTCGGTTTAGATGTAGAGTAATAGATTTTATATATCCATCGGTGAAACAGGTGTTTACTGATGGATATATTTTTAAAGATATAAAATATAGAGGTGAATATAAATGGTTATTCAATTGCAAAAAGGACAGAAGATTGATTTAGGTAAGACAAGCCCTGGCTTAACAAAAGCAGTAATTGGTCTTGGATGGGATATTAAATCTTATGACGGTGGATCAGATTTCGATTTAGATGCATCAGCATTCCTATTAGATGCGAACGGAAAATGTACGAAGGAAACCGATTTTATTTTCTATAATAATTTACAGTCTCCTTGTGGATCTGTTCTGCATACAGGGGATAACCGGACAGGTGAAGGTGAAGGCGATGATGAACAACTTGTTGTGGACTTAAAGAAAGTTCCGGCAGATGTGCACAAAATTGCTATTACAGTTACAATTTATGATGGAGAAGGCCGTAATCAAAACTTTGGACAAGTTGGAAACGCATTCGTTCGTTTAGCGAATGAAGAAACTAGTGAAGAAGTTCTTCGTTTTGATTTAGGGGAAGATTTCTCCATTGAAACAGCAGTTGTCTTTTGTGAATTATACCGTCATAATGGACAGTGGAAGTTTAATGCAGTAGGAAGCGGTTTCCAAGGTGGCTTAGGTGCGCTTGTAAGAGCGTATGGCTTGGATGCATAAGAAGGGAAACGATATTCGTTTCCTTTTTTTGACCTTTCTATAAATCTAGCAAAGAATAGGGGATAAAGGTAAGATGAGTATTTTGCAAGGGATCCTTGATACGTATGCTCAGTTTTTCGACTTGGACATGTGGATTAAAGTGTTGCAAGATCCAGTATCTTGGGGATTAATAGGTACACTTGTTGTACTTGAAGGTTTGTTATCTGCTGATAATGCACTTGTATTAGCAGTAATGGTAAAACACCTTCCGGAAGAAAAACGTAAAAAGGCATTATTCTATGGACTTATTGGAGCTTATGTATTCCGATTTATTGCGATTGGAATTGGAATGTTCTTAATTAAATTAGCTTGGGTAAAAGTGTTAGGTGCACTTTACTTAGCTTGGCTTTCAATTAAATACTTCATTGATAAAAGAAAAGGTAATGCAGAAGAAGAGGAAGCTCATGGTATGAACCAAAACAGTATTCTCTTCAGAATGTTTGGTGTCTTCTGGGGAACAGTTGCGATGGTTGAATTAATGGATATCGCGTTCTCTGTAGATAGCGTACTTGCTGCATTTGGTGTATCAAATGAAGTTTGGATTCTATTATTAGGTGGAATGCTCGGTATTTTAATGATGCGTGGTATCGCTGGTGTATTCTTAAAATTGTTAGAGCGTATTCCAGAACTTGAAACGACAGCATATATTTTAATCTTAATTATTGCAGCAAAAATGTTACTGTCTGTTATTCATATTGAAATAAGTCATATGCTATTCTTTATCATTTTAGTTGTAGCATTTGGAGCAACGTTTATACTTCACTACATGAAGAATTCTGGACAAGCTAAAGAAGAAGTTGCAGCTACTAAAAATAATCATAAATAATTGAAATGGGTTTGCTCGTTATGCGAGCGCCCATTTTTTATAACTAAAAATAGTTTATAATAGAAGAGAGACTTTATAAAAAAAGTAAATGTTTTTGGAGGTGAACTGTTGTGTTTTCACGTTTTACACTTCAACCATGTGCATTAAAAGACGAATCAGATTTAAAGCAATTTGAAGCGCTTTTAGAAAAACGCCCACAATATGAACTGACAGAGAATGAGATGAAGTTTAGTTATATAGCAACTCGTATTCTTGGTGTTCCTAATGATGTAGATGAATATTTCAATGAGCTATTTGATTATAGCGAAGTGAAAGGGATCGTGGTTTTGCATGAACAAAATTTAAATAAGGTGATTGATCCCGAAAAACTGCGCCATATTCAAGAGGTTTTTACATTACATCAAGAAGCACCGAATGGCCTTACAGTAAATAGGCTTGTCGCCCATCTGTCTGGAA
Organism: Bacillus sp. EE-W1; assembly: GCF_009760835.1. Taxonomy (NCBI): domain Bacteria; kingdom Bacillati; phylum Bacillota; class Bacilli; order Caryophanales; family Bacillaceae; genus Bacillus; species Bacillus sp. EE-W1. The sequence goes on from NZ_WIPE01000024.1 coordinate 4,752, forward strand.
AACAACTATTACCACAAGTAGACAATCCTGACTTACAGCATTATATACATACGACGTTTATTTCTGTATTGAAATTGTATGAAAAACAACATAACCAATCATTAAAAACAGAAGGGTTCCGTCGTTTCTTAATCGATATGATTAAGTTAAGTGACAATTACGTAGCGAAGTGGTTCTCTACGATTAATTATAAGAAACAAATGCCGCGCATTATTTGGTACGGTGATGCACAGGAAAGCCGTATATATTTCTTATACTTTCTTATTATGCTCGGTTGCGATGTACTTTATTATCACCCAGAAGGAAAAGATGGATTTGAGAATGTTGATGAGGAAGGAAGAAGTTTTGTTGTGTCTCATCCAGGTCGCATTTCTCTTGAGCCATTTCCAGATCGCCGCCGTGAGCGAGTTGCGACAGTAGCGTATCAGGCTTCAAAAGAAATTGAACAAGTACTTCACCACGATAACTCACTGCTGTACAAGCCATGGCAATTTCGTTCCTATACGCCTGTAGCTCGTACGCTCAAAACAACGTATGATGAACTCTTTTTAATTACGAAAGAAAAGGCATTTGTGCGTCCAACATTCTTTGTTGAAAATAAACACATTTATATCCCTTCTTTATTTGCGAAAATATCAGGTGTCTCAAAAAATGATAAAGAATATTTTCAGCGATTAAAGGCTATTACATCATTTGATAACAGTTTATTAATTAATACATTTCCGTTTACGAAAGAACAAAAAGCGAATTTCCAATATCATTACCGAGATGCGTTAGACCGCGGGGGGAAATTACACCCTGATTTAATTATGAACAGTCATTGGTGGCCACATAAACGTTTGCCAGAAGGATTGCAACATGGTATTGCAGAGGCGATCATCCATACGTGCGAAAGTGAAATGTGTAAACCCATTGCGAAAGAGACGAAACAAGATGTAGCACTGTATGTTTTCGCACAGCTTTCTCAAATACCGCCGAACATTTTAGAGCAACTTGAGAAATTTGATTACTCGCAAGAAGTACCGAAAATTGTTATATTTAATAATGAGAAGAGCGGAGAATTAAGCCGTTCAGATGCTGTTTTATTACTATTTTTAAATCAAATTGGAGTAGATGTATTCCATTTCAATCCAACGGGAAGAAACGATATCGAACCGTATATTGAAGCAGGAGCATTTGATTCCCATTGGCTTGAAGAAGTTAATTTCGATCTTGAGTTTCATGGTTCATCAGCCTATAAAAATTTATCACAAACAATAAAAGGACTATTTCGTCCATTTTTATAAGGAAAGGGAGAATACCATATGAATAACCCAGTCATACTAGATTCGAAAACAGAATTAAATGAGCAAACGGCACAAGATGTTCGTTTACAACTTAGACAAGATGCAGAAGTACAACGTATTTATAATGCAGTAGATATTAAAGATCAGTTAGAATTAATCGAGCTTGGAAAAGAACCATCTATGGAAATTTCACGTTTCGCTGATCAAATTTTACATACAATGTCTTTATCAAAAATAGAAGACTCTGGAGAATTATTAAAACAGCTTGGTAAAATTATGGACAGATTCGATAGCAAAGACTTTGCGGAAGAGAAAAGCGGTTTCTTCTCACGCATGTTCAAAAAAGCTGATAAAATGATTGAACAGATCTTTAGTAAGTACCAAACAATGGGTCGCGAAATGGATAAAGTATACGTAGAAATTACAAAGTATCAAGATGAAATGAAAAAATCAATCGGTACGTTAGATGGTTTATATGAGCAAAATTTGAAATATTATTTAGACTTAGAAAAGTATGTAGTAGCAGGGGAAATGTTATTAGAGCGTTTAAATACAGAGTTGGTTCCAATGTACGAAGAGCGTGTGCGTAACAATGACCAATTAGCAGGTATTGAATTAGAATCACTGAAAAACTCTGTTGAAATTTTAGAGCAGCGTATTGATGATTTAGAAAAAGCACGTATGGTTGCGCTACTTACAGCACCACAAATTCGTATGGTTCAACGTGGTAATAATAAATTAATTGGTAAAATCAATACAGCATTTATTACAACGATTCCTATCTTTAAAAATGGTATTATTCAAGCGGTAAATGCGAAACGTCAAAAGCTTGTTGCAGATTCTATGGCTGAACTTGATCGCCGCACAAATGAATTACTTAAGAAAAATGCACAAAATATCGCAACGCAAAGTGTGGAAGTAGCGAGATTATCAGGTTCTTCTAGTATTAAGATGGAAACACTTGAGGAAACTTGGAACATTATTTCAAGAGGTATGCAAGAAACACAACAAATTGAAGAGCAAAATAAACGTGAGCGCGAAGAAAGCCGCAAGCGTATGGCTACGTTAACAGAGAACATAAAAAAAGAATTACAAGGATAAAGTGAAACTTTAATCAGCGGGGACATCTCCCACAAATAGTGAAATAAATGAAAAGGCAATGAGGAATAATCCTCATTGCCTTTTAGTTTCTCTTTACTAATTTAATGATCTCATTCACAACAAGTGGAATGATACTTAAGAAGAGAACAAATCCCCAATCTCGCATCGTTAATGCATGTACACCGAATATATTTGCAAGAGGTGGGATGGAGATAATACACACTTGCATAAGAACACCGATAAGAAGGGAGAAGACTAAATATTTATTTGTAAAGATCCCAATTGAAAAAATGGATTTCGTTCTTGAACGCAAGTTAAATGAATGAACGAGCTGAGAAAAACTAAGAACGACAAATGCCATTGTTTGAGCGTGTAATAGAGCATCTTCATCAATTTTCTCTGGGAAAAGAGGAAATAAATTTGTATCTCCGGTATAGAATTTTGCCCCGATGATAAAGGCTGTTAGCGTTAAAAGTCCAATGACAACTCCATTGAAAATAAGAAAAGGAACGCTACCACTAAATAAGCTTTCTTTCGCATGTCGTGGTTTTTCCTTCATCACATCTGGATCTTCAGGGTCAACCCCAAGTGATAATGCAGGCAGTGTATCTGTAATCAAATTGACCCACAAAATGTGAATAGGTCGTAGTGGTGTTGCCCAACCGAGTAAAATAGCTAAAAATAAAGCGATAATTTCTCCAAAGTTACAAGAGAGTAGGAAGAGAATTGATTTTTTTATGTTACGATAAATATTTCTACCTTCCTCAACAGCTTTCACTATAGATGAGAAATTATCATCTGTTAACACTACATCCGCTGCCCCTTTTGCAACGTCTGTTCCTGTAATGCCCATCGCTACGCCAACATCAGCCTGCTTTAAAGATGGAGCATCATTGACACCATCACCAGTCATAGAAACGATATTTCCTTTTGCACGTAATGCTTTTACAATCTTTACTTTATGCTCTGGAGAGACCCTAGCGAATACATTTAAGTGATCAATTTTGCTTGCTAGCTCTGTATCTGAAATGTTATCTAATTCAGTTCCAATCATAATTTCAGATATGTCTTCAGCAATGCCAAGTTCTTTGGCAATTGCAAAGGCGGTATCTTTATGGTCACCAGTAATCATAACTGTGCGAATACCGGCCTTTTTACATTCTGTGATTGAATCTTTTACTTCAGTTCGCGGTGGATCAATCATACCGACAAGACCAATAAAGATGAGATTTTCTTCAAGATGATCTATAACCACATCGTTTGAATTGTATTGTTTAAATGCAAATGAAAGTACTCTTAAAGCCTCTTGAGACATTGCCCCGGCAGCTTCTAATATTTGATTTTTATTAGCATCTGTTAGAACCTCGATTTTACCGTTTTTAAATATGTGGGTACATCGAGGTAAGAGTTTATCAATAGCACCTTTTGTCATGCTATAGTAGCTTTCATCGTATGTATGAACGGTTGACATCATTTTACGATCTGAATCGAAAGGCAGCTCGTTAACGCGTTCATGTATCTTTTCTAAATGATCTTTTTGCATGTTAAAAGTGTTTCCGGCAACAAGAAGGGCGATTTCTGTAGGGTCCCCTGTTTGTGAATCGGAACCGTAAGACGCATCGTTGCATAGCACCATATTTTCTAACAATAGACGTTGTACATCATTATTTACATTTAAGTTTTCTAAGTGGTCGTATGTGTTATCACCATAAAAGTGAGTAACGGTCATTTTATTTTGCGTTAACGTACCTGTTTTATCTGAACAAATAATTGTGACAGAACCGAGAGCTTCGACAGCTGGTAGTTTACGAATGATAACATTTTGTTTAATCATTCGCTGCACACCAATTGCAAGAACGATGGAAACGATAGCCGGCAAGCCTTCTGGAATAGCTGCAACGGCTAAACTAATAGCAGTCATAAACATTTCTAAAGTATCTCGTCCTTGTAAAAAACCGATGATAAACATAATGACGCAAATAGATACAGCGACAAAGCCTAAATACTTTCCGACTTGTGCTAAGCTCTTTTGAAGTGGTGTCATATCATCGTCGGCTTCATGTAAAAGGGTAGCAATCTTACCAATTTGTGAGTTCATTCCCGTTTCAACAGCGACACCGACTCCGCGCCCATATGTTACTAGTGTCGACATAAAGGCCATATTTTTTTGATCGCCCAGTGGTACTTGCTCATCGCTTTGCATAGAAGGGTGGTAAATTGCATCTTTATCAACAGGGACGGATTCACCAGTTAGAGCAGATTCTTCAACTTTCAAATTTGCGGTTTCGATAAGCCGTAAATCACATGGGATATAACGTCCTGCATCCAGCATGACAATATCACCTGGAACGACTTGTTCAGATGGAATTTCTTTTAGTTCACCATCTCGCTTAACGATAGCTTTAGGTGTCGCCATCTTTTTCAATGCCTCTAAAGCTTGTTCTGCTTTCGATTCTTGGATGACACCGATAACAGCGTTTAAAACTACAACGAGCGCGATAATACTTGCATCAGCCCATTCACCTACAAAGGCAGAAATAAGGGCAGCAATAATAAGGACATATACGAGGACGTCATTAATTTGGGCGAAAATACGCTGCCATAACGTGCGTTTTTGTTTTGTAGCTAATTCATTAGAACCGTATTGCTTTAAACGTTCATTTACGATTTCATCTGTTAAACCGTGTTGTTCGTTTGTTTCTAAGTCGATTAATGTTTGATCTTTCGTCTTACTGTACCAATTGCTCATAAGTAAGCACCTCCAGTAAAAACAGTTAGCAATGGTAGTGTTGCTATTATTTGTGAGTAGTATGTATGGAGAAAAAATCTAAGGTGAGGTTCTACTTCCATTGTACAGTATTTTACAGTTGGTTGAGGGAAAGAGAAGAGTTGTCATGAATTTGTTGGAAATAAAAAAAAGCCTCATATAAACGAGGCTTTTTTTACTTTTTAATTAATGTACCTAATTCTTCTGTAATAGCTTGCATTTCACTGATGCTGAATGTTTCACGTTTCATAACATGCTCATAAATGTCACGTAAGTCTTCGTACATTTCTTCATTAAAGCTAGCAGCTCTCATCGCTCCAGCATTAACCATACGTAATTTTTCTTTAATAGCTTCGACCATATATTCAACGTTTTCTTCTGACTTTACGGATAAATCCACCGAAGTGTCCCCCTTTAAAATAACATAAGGATATCTTAACATTTTTTATCATTTTCGTTAATGAATCTTTTCAATCCTATTAAATTAGTAGGGATTTCCTTTATAATTAATAATTGGTTGTTTATACTATAAGTATATATAAAGAAATGCACCAAGAAGGGAAGAACAAAAATATGGTTCAAGTATTGTTTGTTTGTCTTGGGAACATTTGCCGTTCACCGATGGCAGAAGCAATTTTTCGAGATCTTGTCGTAAAAGAGGGACTCGAGGAGAAAATTGTCATTGATTCTGCAGGAACTGGAGATTGGCATGTTGGCCATCCGCCACATAAAGGAACACAAAAAATTTTAAAAGAAAATGCAGTCACTTTTGAAGGAATTAAAGCAAGGCAAGTAGAAAAAGAAGACTTAACAAAGTTTGATTATATTATTGCCATGGACAACAAGAATATAGCAGATTTAAAAAGTTTAGGTAAAACTGGAGGCTATATTGGTAGACTGTCCGATTTTGTTCCAGACGGTGGCTGGACAGACGTTCCCGACCCTTACTATACAGGGAATTTCCAAGAAGTATATGACCTTGTAACAGAAGGGTGTGCAAAGCTATTAGCTTTCATTCGAAATGAACAAGGAATATGAGGAAGCTTAGAAAGAAATACTTTCTAACATAAGAAATGAAAGGGTGAAGGAATATGGCAAAGAAAAATAATATTGCTCGAAACATTGCGATTGGTGTAGCTGCAGGTGTGGCTGTATCTATGTTGAAGAAGGAAAACCGTGAAAAAGTAAAAAATACTGCGGAAAAAGCAAAAACAAAGATGATTGAAATCGGTGAAAATGCGAAGATAAAAGAAAAAGTGCAAACTGTTACAGATAAAGGACGCGAACTCGCTGACTTCAATGTAGTAAAAGCGAAAGTAGCAGAAATTAAAAAATTGACGCCGTCTGTTGTAGAGACGTTAAAAGAAACGAAAGAAATTTTTAGTAAGAAAAAGGTTGAGCCAGCAGAGAAGCCAGAAACGATTGAAATTCAAGCTGTATCTTCAAAGGTAGATGAGCTGAAAGCAGAAGAAGAGCCAATAGTTGCTGAAGAGGGCGGTATGAAAGAAGCGCGTGAACTATTTATGAAAGACTCAAATGTAGAGGAAAAAAAAACTGAAGCGTACATTGAGTTGAAGCAAGATAAAGAAGAGAAGAAAAGCGTTTAAACATATATGAGAAAAATTTTAGAAAAGGTGAGAAGAAATCGTACTTATTCGTTTGGTAAAGATTTGTATGACCGGACGATGCGCGATGATGTAGCGGGCTTGGCAGCACAGCTCGCTTATTTCTTCTTGCTTGCGATTTTTCCTGGGCTTGTTTTCTTAATTACGCTTCTTGGATTCATTGACCTTCAAACAGAAAGTGTGCTCAACTTATTAGAACCGTACGTACCCGAAGATGCAATGTCTTTAATTGAAGTAAACGTTGATAAAGTTGTAAATGAGCAAAATGGTGGTTTATTATCATTTGGTTTATTATCAATGCTATGGTTTGCTTCAAACGGGGTAAATGCGGTTATGAATGCTTTTAATCGTGCGTATGATGTAACAGAAACACGTTCCTTTATTAAAACGAGAGCTTTATCCATTGTGTTTACATTAGCGATTATTTTTATGATTGTGTTTGCGCTAATTGTTCCAGTGTTTGGACAAGTCATTGGAGCAGCGGTATTTAAAGCAATTGGGTTATCGGATAGTTTTTCTTACGTGTGGAGTATTACGCGATTAGTAGCGAGTTTTTTCGTGCTATTTGCATTGTTTAGTTTTTTATATACATTTGCACCAGATCGAAAGTTAAAAAGAAGAGAAGTCATTTCAGGAGCAACATTTGCTACTGTAGGATGGATTGTGGTATCGTACTCATTTGCTTATTATGTAGATAAGTTTGCGAATTACGCCAATACATATGGTGGTCTCGGTGGTATTATTATTTTAATGTTATGGTTTTATTTGACTGGATGGGTCATTTTACTTGGCGGTGAAATTAATGGTTTACTCCATCATTATAGGACGGGTGACAATAATTCCCGTAATGAAAAGTGAGCTCTTGTTCCATAATAATAGGGAACAGGGGGGATATTTCATGAGTAATAATAAAAAGAATCACAACAATAAAAATAACAATAAACAAAAGAGTAGTTCGCATCCAAAGCATAAAACGAGTGGGAGTGCGAACGGGCATAATAGCTACCATTAAAAAAAACGGGTCCTCTATGAGGGACCCGTTTCTTATTTGTTTCCTTTTAATAATCGTAAGCCATTCAAAATGACAAGAATTGTACTTCCTTCATGCCCAATAACACCGAATGGAAGAGCTAAAAATTGCAAGAAGTTTGAACAAATCAGCATTGCAATTACAGCTAGTGAAAAGATTACGTTTTGCTTTACAATACGATTCATTCGTTTTGATAAGCGGATCGCTTGAGAAAGTCGAGATAATTCGTTTTTCATAAGTACAACGTCTGCAGTTTCTAAAGCTACGTCTGTTCCTTCTCCCATTGCTACACCAATGCTAGCAGTAGCGAGTGCAGGGGCATCATTTATACCATCTCCGACCATTGCTACTGTCCCGTATTTTTCCTTTAGCTTTTTAATCGTTTCAACTTTTGTTTCTGGTAAGCATGATGCGTAATATTCTTTTATATTACTTTCAGAGGCAATAGCTTTTGCCGTTTCTTCATTATCTCCAGTAATCATAATTGCCTCGACACCGATGCTTTGTAATTCGCGAATAGCAGCTATTGTTTCTTGGCGAAGTGTATCTTTTAAAGCGATAAGTCCAAGAATGCCTCTCTCATCACTAATATAAACGACAGTTTTACCTTCTTTTTCAAGTGAGGCAGAAATACCATTATGAAATGTCTTTGTTTCTTCACCGATAAAATCAGCTTTACCTATTTTATAAGCTTTGTTTTCAAATATTCCTTTCAGTCCAAAACCAGTTACATCTTCAACATTTTCTGGTTTTTTTAATGCAATGTCATACGCATGTTGTGCATATTTAACAATAGATTCAGCTAAAGGGTGTGTAGAGTGACTTTCAATTGATGCTGTAATAGAAAGTACTTCTTTTTCTGTCATACTTTCTCGAACATATACATCTGTTACGGTAGGTTTTCCTTGTGTTAATGTTCCTGTTTTATCAAAGGCGATCGCTTTTACTGAAGCGAGGCGTTCTAAATGTATGCCACCTTTAAAGAGAATTCCATTTCTTGCTCCGTTAGAAATTGCAGATAATGTTGCTGGTGTAATGGCAGCAACGAGTGCACAAGGAGATGCGACTACAAGTAAGATCATAGCGCGATAAAACGTTTCATTCCAGCTCCAGTCAAGTAAGAAATGAGGGACGAACATCATAAGCGCAACAACGAGTAGTACACCTTTTACGTATGTTCCTTCAAACTTTTCGATGAATAGTTGTGATGGTGATTTTTCACTTTGTGCACTTTGGACGAGACGGATAATCTTTTGGAATAATGTTTGATCGCTCGGCTTCGTAATTTTAACTTCGATAGCACCGCGTAAATTTACAGTACCGGCAAATACTTCATCGCCATATTTTTTTTCATTTGGAATAGGTTCTCCAGTAATTGCTGCTTCATCGATATTTGTTTCACCGTTATGAATCGTACCGTCAGCAGGAACGCGCTCACCTGGCTTAATTAAAATAATGTCGTTAATTTGTAATCGTCCAACAGGAACACGTTCCTCGGTTCCATTAGAAATACGTAATGCTTCTTCTGGTTGTAAATCAAGAAGCGCTGAAATTTCTTTTTGACTTTTACTTAATGTATAAGACTCCATCGCACCGCTCAGTGCAAAGATAAAGATTAAAATCGCGCCTTCTGCCCAGTAGCCAATGATTGCAGCACCGATAGCAGCGAAGAGCATGAGCATTTCGACATTTAGCTCTTTCTCTTCAATTGTATCTTCAATACCTTCTTTCGCCTTTGCATATCCACCAACTATATAAGCAAGGATATAGCAAGTAATGCCTACATTCACTGCATCGTTCTTTGTGAATAACCAACCAGCTAAAATGAAAATACCAGATGCGATTGCAAATATAAGTTCATGATGTTTCTTTAATGTATCCCATAAAGAGGGATGAGAAATAGACTTTTGTACTTGTAATGTTTTTACTTCTGAGTTCATTCTACTCGCTCCTTCCAAATTCTTATTGAGAAAAAGAATCAAAATCGAAACCCCTATAAAACGACGAAAGCTGCCATCCATAATGGATAGCAGCATTTCTGTTGAATCTGATTTTAATAGTTATTATGTTGTAATTATTCTATAGTATATCATATCTTTTTATAAGATGGCACAGTTTTGTTTCAAGTATAAACGGAAAACTTGTGTTTTCGCAATACCTTTGGTATATATGAATATTGTTCATATAAAGATCGGAAAGGAAGACAACAAGTGAAGACAGAGAAATTTTTTACCCATCCGATTGGCGTACTAATTGCTGCAATAGTAGCGACTTTTTTATGGGGGAGCGCATTCCCATTTATTAAATTAAGTTATGCTGAACTTGGAATTCAGCCACAAGAAGTTGGGGAGCAAATATTATTTGCTGGTTATCGTTTCTTTTTATCTGGAGTCATGCTCTTATTATTCTTTAAAGTATTAGGAAAAGATATGAGCTTCAAAAAAGGAACGGGGAAACAGTTAGTACAAATTGGTTTATTTCAAACATTTCTTCAATATATATGTTTTTATATTGGAATGAGTTATAGTTCTGGCATTGAAGGAGCTATCATTTCAGGAACATCATCATTCTTTCAAATTTTACTCGCTCACTTTTTATATAAAGATGACGCTCTCAATATGAGAAAAATAATTGGGGTCTCTATCGGCTTTTGTGGTGTCATTTTAGTAAATGTACCGAGTGATGGTAGTTTGTCATTCCATTTCGGAATCGGTAGCTTATTACTTCTTAGTGCAGCAATGTTGTATTCATATGGAAACATATTGGCGAAAGAAGGTAGCAAAACATTAGATGTTGGCTATATGACAGCATACCAAATGATTTTTGGTTCTATCGGGCTATTATGTATAGGGGCTTTGCAAGTTGGAGCCATGCCATTTACATTTAGTGTACATGCAATACTTATGCTTCTCTACTTATCTTTCTTATCCGCAGCAGGCTTTTGCATTTGGAATACAATTATGAAGTATAACAAGGTTGGAAAAGTATCAATGTACATGTTCTTTATACCCGTATTTGGTGTGTTATTATCGAGCATGATTTTAGGAGAAGCAATTCATTCATTTGTATTATTCGGTTTGGCATGTGTAGCCGCGGGAATTATCGTGGTGAATCGAACGACAGCTAAGCAGAAAAGGGCGAACGAAAAACAAGTAGCATAGATAACAGGAAAACGATTACAATGGAAGAACAGTACTGTTCTTCTTTTTTTATATAGAAAAAGGATAATAGACTAGGTGTAACGAAAAAAGATACAAAAAGCATTTATTGAGGAGAACATGTTATGAATCTATTTTACATGGTGTTAATTGGACAAATCATTCTTTTTTTAATTGGTGCAATGTACGCAATAGGACAGACAAAAAAAACAAGAAATAATATGCCGTTACCTTTAGCGGTGCGTCTTATTCTTAGTTTTTCTTTAACAGCAAGTGCAATTTGGATATGGTTACAAGATCCATCAGTAGAGTATAGTACGTGGGTTGCACTAGGTATGACGTTATCAACTGTAGGAGATTTATTTATGGCAGGTTTGATTCCAATTGGTCATCGATTAATTGGAGGTATGATTACTTTTGCCCTTGCGCATTGTTTTTATGTAAAAGCATTTTTGCAAACAGGCATCTCATGGAATGGTTTTTGGATTGGTTTACTCGTATACGGACTCTTTCTAATTATAGGATGGTTCTTTTTTATACGAAATGATAAACAAGATAAATTGTTTACGATAGGAGCTCTAATTTACGGATTGTGGGTTGGAGGAATGGCTTGCTTTGCATTCGCCCTATACTATGAGAATATAGGAATATGGTGGATACCGGCTTTTGGTGGTTTACTATTTGTGATTTCTGATTTTATTATAGGTGTGACAGATATTGGAGGACGCAAATTAAAGTATGAACCACTTTGGATTTGGTTTACATATGTAGCGGCTCAAATGTGTATTGTATATGTGGGAATATAAAAAGATACTCTCAAAATAGTGGATAGACTATTTTGAGAGTATCTTTTTTACTGCTCGCAAATAGTGAGATAAATATAGATTATGGTATATAAAAATAATAAATTTATGAGGATGTTATTTTTAAGTTTGTAATATTACAATTTTATAATTCAGAATTTTGTGGAAATTTTACAGTTGAATTCCTTATAATAAAAGTAAAAAGATGATGAGATGGTGGAATGATGCAAAAGAAAAAACGTTTGCGTGAATTCTTTGGAACAATTGCAATTGCATGTTTGTTAGTGTTTTTAGCGAAAATTTTTGTGTTTTTTCCTACGACTGTAAAAGGAGCGTCCATGAAGCCGACGTTACAAGATGGGGATAAGCTGATTGTTAATAAGTTAGCAAAGCAGTTTGAAAGTTATGGGAGAGAAGATATTATTGTTGTGAAGACGGATAATTTTTATGTGAAAAGGGTTATTGGTTTGCCTGGCGATGTAATCGAGGTGAGAAATGATCAATTATATGTGAATCATGAAGTGACACAGGAAGCGTATTTGTATAGTAATAAAAAACAAGCTGAAAAAAAACTTATGAATTTAACAGAGGACTTTGGACCGATTACAATTCCTAAAAATAAGATTTTTGTTATGGGAGATAATCGCTTAATAAGCAGAGATAGTAGAAATGGTTTAGGACTTATTGATAGAGAAGATGTATTAGGAGAATTAGCGGCAATTTATTATCCATTTGAACATATGAAAATAATGAATTAAAGTAAAAAACCAAGCAAACTGAAATTTGCTTGGTTTTTTATGTTAAATCGTAGGAGACTCATTAAATTCATAGACGTCTTCATTGTTTTTGTTTGTACTTAAAACGAATTTGTGTTGCAATAGTTGCAGTTTAAAGAATGCTAACGGATCGTGATAAGTTTCTGGGTTGCTTCTTAATGTTGCTAATGTTTGCTCGTCTTCCTGTATTTCAAGTTGAGCTGCTTCTACATTTTGTTTCAATATGCTAAGTGGATCTTTAAAGAACATCATGATATCTCGTTCTAATGCGCCTTCAAATACTTCAAATTGAAGGAAGAATTGTTTTGAGATTGTTTGAGCAATTTCCGTATAGTCTTCCGTTTCAATGTATTGTTTATATTTGTTTGCGAGCATAGACTGATTTTTTTGCATGTTACCAAATAGTTTTCCCGCACTTTTTAAGAAAAATTGTGTCGGTGTAAAGCGTAATAAAATATTGATGTTCGTTACTGTAATTCTATTTGTCATGCGTACAACATCTCGATGCCAGTCATCTAGTAATTTGAAATCACAAGGAAGTTTCATGCGTTCTTCTTTATATAATTTATTAAACGTTTCACTCATTTCATCTAAATAAGATTGAGCTTGAATAAATTCATTATGAGCTGTTTCAATCCATTCCTGAATAGAACCAGTAAATTTAGGAAGAAGCACTTGTTGTACATGTTTTTGAACTCGTTCGTTCATCGCAGTATTTAATTCTTCATGAACTAATTTGAAGTCGCTATCTTCTTGAACGAGGTCAGAACAACTCTGTAATAATTCAGGAATTTGAGAATGGATATCTCGTGTGATTTCTTCTTTCGTTAAAAGATAAGATTCTGTAATAGAACGAATTTTATCTTTTTCAAGAGCAGTAAGGTTGTTAATAAATCCATTTAATTTAACTGAGATATGTTTATTCCAGCGTACGGATTTCACTAATGTATTTTCTAACTCCACACGTTCATTTACAAGGTATGCGATTGTCTTTTGAGTAAACCATATTAGTTTTTCTATACGTTCTTGTTCCATGTTACGTTCTGCTAGATTAGAAAGAATAGACTCTGTCACGTCTCCAAGTTGCTGGCTACTCTCTTGTGAAGGAGAGTATGGGAAGAACTGTGCATTTGGGAAATGGACTTTAATTTTACTCATTAGTTTTTCGTTATTGGTCGTATTATTTGTGTGTAATACGAAATGAATTTGTAAATTTGGCACTTGTTCACGTAAATAAAGTAATGTATCAAGTTCTTCACCATGTAATGGTGAAGAAGAATTTAATACGTAAATAAGGCTATCTGCTGCTTGTAAGTATTCAAAATATGAGCTGTTTTTATCCACTTGCCCTTGAACAGGTGGCGTAACAAGAAATGCAAATTTATTTTTTCTTAAAAATCTACTTGGTAACTTAATTTCTATACATTTTTTCTCAAGTTCTGATTCGGAAGGTGTAGCCATTCTTTGATGGAATTCATCAAAGCTAGGTATATTGTGTACATCTAACGCAGTGAATTCTGTTATTTCAGTTTGGCTATCATCTTTAAATAGAATAGGAGTTGTTACAGTCTCAGTTAAGATGTTCTCTCCTAGTATAGAATTGATGAATGATGATTTATCCTGGTCACTAGTTCCCGCTATTAGTAATTGTGTAACATTTAAATCACACAGTTCGTGAACGAGTAACGTAAATTGATGACTTAAATCCACATCGTTTTTTTCAGCCCATACAGCAATTGTTTCGAATAAATGAGAAACTGTTTCCATATTTACATTTGTTTCAGCTGTTGAATTAGAAAGTAGGGCTCCCGCACTTTTTACGAGTAATGACTCTAAAGTTGTAGGTGAAACTTCATTCCATGCTAACACTGCAGCAGAGACAAATAGGGCATCTTTTGCTTTCGTTAAACTAAACCAATTGGTTAATAAATCTGGTACAAGTCCCTGCATTTCATGCATGAAATGCTCACCAGTAATTAACTCAAAGTACGTATCTTGATAGCGTTCAACAATTTCATGCCAATCGTCATTGTTGTCTGTTTCAATATGTAAGAATAAATGATTTATTGTTTGAATCCAAGGTAGATGCAAGTTTTCATTTTGATAGCTGTTCCAAAGCGCAATAACAAGTTCTTTAAATTGGACTTGATCAATTGCATATAATGCTTTTAAAGATTCATAGAAATATTCTGGTTTGATTTGTTTCGTGAATCCATGATTCACATAATTGATTAAAGTATCGAACCAGTGTAACGATTTTGTTCGAATTCCTTCTTGAACGGCAAGTTCGATAGCATTATTCCAATCTTCTTGTTTTTCATAGAATGAGCGAGCAATTGCAGTAATATTAGGATAGTCAGGTTGAAATGCAACGGCCTCACTAATCGTCTTAAATGCTAGACCTAAACGATCTTGTTCGATGTACAGAGAAAGAAGTTGTAAGGAAACTTCCATTGTAAGAGTTGTATCTTCCGTTTGAATAGATTGATAAATCTCTTCTGCTTTTGGCAAGAATCCTAGTTCAAAATAAGAATCTGCAATATTTTTGGTTGCCCAAAGTGCAAGTTCGTTATTTACTTTCTCCCATTTAAATATCGCTGCTTCAAAGTCTTTATTTTGGTAATAAAATTCACCTTGAGCAAAGCGGATATTAGAAATGTTGGAGAATTCATTTGTAGATTCATTTATATATGCTTCACCGAGTACTTCTGATACTGGAGTAGAAGTTTCTTCTGTTAAAAATGTTTTATAGTAAACCTTTTGGATAAATTGATTTTCAATGGTCATGTTCGTTCCCCCTGTATAATTTAGAAAAATGATGTTGTATGTAAAGGGTGTATGTTCTTTTAATAGGTAGAAGTTGCATTATATCGACCAAACTATGTTTTTGCTAGATATATCATTTTTCCTGAGAGTTAAACCGTTGCGAAAAGTAACTTTCCTTTATTGTAACAAAAAAACAAGCATATGAATTTTTATTTTTTAATCCCACTATTTACAGATAATAAGACTAGCACTTTAAAAAGCGGTGAATACAAGGGAAGTAGGAGGGAGTCGGGCGCACAATTGGTGTGTGCTAAAAATTAGTTAGGATGAACAAATCACCACTGATTAATGGTTCACTTTCTTCCTGCTAAAGGAATGGATAGAAGTAGAGTTCATTATAAAAACAATGTATAGTGAATATGTATACCATGTTTGTCTGAAAGATAGAAAGGGCACAATGTGGAATAACGATCGTGCATAGGATGTGTTTTCCGAATGGAACAACATATTGGCGAGTTAATCGCGCATTATGGGTATTTTGGAATTATTATAGCGTTGGCCGGTGGAATTGTTGGATTACCGATACCAGACGAGTTTTTATTGACCTTCGTTGGTTATAATGTTTCTAAAGGAGTTATGTCAGGAACTGCTGCTTTTTTAAGCGGGATGGCTGGTGCGATGTTAGGTATTACATTAAGCTACATATTAGGTTTAAAACTTGGACTCCCTGTTTTAAAAAAATATGGACCGAAGATTAGAATTAAAGAACATCACATTGAAAAAACGCATATTTTATTTGAAAAATATGGACCATTTCTGTTAATGATTGGTTACTTTATCCCGGGAGTACGTCATTTAACAGCATATTTTGCTGGGATGTCGAATTTAACACTTTGGCGTTTTTGTTTGTACGCTTACGGTGGTGCGCTTATTTGGATAAGTGTTTTTATTGGACTTGGCTGGAAGTTAGGAGAGAAGTGGCGTTTCGTTGAGTATAGCCTACATCATTACGGAGTATGGATTTTATTCATTTCAGTAGTTGTTACATGTATTGTATGGTTTTATATAAAGAAAAAGAAAAACCGCTATTAGCGGTTTTTTTAGCTGAAAGCAATAAATAATACACCAGCTGTAATAAAGACTACACCAACGCCAGTCATAAAGTTTAACTTTTCACCGAGTATAATCATCGCGAGGATGATAGAAAATACGACGCTTAATTTATCGACAGGAGCCACTTGTGAAACTTTCCCTGTTTTAAGGGCAAGAAAATAAAATAGCCATGACGAAGCACCTGCAACCCCACTTAATGTGATAAAGAGCAGTGCTTTTTTATTTAGCAGTACGTCGCTGATATTTTGAAATTTACCTTGGATAATAATAACGCCCACCATAAATAATGCCATAATAATAGAACGAACCGTTGTTGCAACATTGGCATCGATTCCATCTAAACCAATCTTTCCGAAAATAGATACAAGGGCAGCAGCGATTGCTGATAATAGTGCGAATAAGAGCCATGAACTCATAGTAAAATTCCTCCAATCTTACATTATTATACATGAAAACCATTCTCACGTATAAAGCGAAACTTTAATCAGTGGGATTTTACCGCTCCGCAAATAACGAAATAATCCCCACCTTATATTTCTAATAAGGTGGGGATTATTATACTACTCTGCAATTTCTTCATACAAAAAGTACGTTACATTATAAATATGTTCTACTTCATCGTCTGTCATAAACAATAATTCATCACGCTCAATCCCTTTTTTCTTTTCAATAAACTCAATCATGTTTTTGCGTTCTTCTCTTTTCATCAATTTGATTTCTCCTCTCAATCTGTTTTAATACAGTTTATTTAAGTTACTGCTATTATATAACAGAATCTTTAGAAAGTTCCACCTATTTTATTGTTTTTTTCAGAAGAACTTTTCGACAAAACAAGCCCACCTAAAGGGGGCTTGTTTTATTTTATAGTCGTAAAAACTCGGGCTCCGTCGTACCAGCACCATCGATGTAATAAATTGTGTCGGGATTGATTTTTATTAATACGTAATTAGGGTCTTCAGGACCAAGTAACCAGCGTTTTAAGCTATTATTCCAAAACTTGTTTTTTAATGTGGAGTCTTCCTCGATGGAGGCTAAGCCTTCAACTTCAATATAATCTTCATCTAATTTTTTTCCTTCACGTCCAAGTAGTACATGTACATTTGGATTGTTTTCGATATCTGTTATCTTTTTTGATTTCCGATCTGTTGCAACATATAACACAAAATCTTCGTGGAAAAACATCATAAAGGTACTATGAGGCTTATTTTCACGTACAGTAGATAATACACCAGTTCGTTGACCGCAAATAATAGTTTCAATTTTTTCTTTTAAATGCATGCTTTTTAACCCCTGTTCATAATTTATTGTTTTCTCCGTTTAAACAAGATAATTTAAATATCTTTTATACTGTTTTCTTCAATCCGATTTTTTAAACGTAATTGTGATGAAATCGGACAAGTTAGGAGAAGAATAATAATAATATCGAGGAGAAATACATACGATGGAAGGATGAAAAGCATGTTTAATAAAATATTTCTTATAGTAGCGCTGATCGGGGTACCACTTTCTGTACTTGGAAAAATGCTTCATTGGCCTCAAACAATTATGTTCGCTGTGTATTGCATTACTATTATCGCCTTAGCGGGTTTTATGGGGAGAGCGACAGAAAGTTTGGCAATTGTCTCTGGACCTAGAATAGGCGGATTATTAAATGCTACTTTTGGTAATGCTGTTGAACTAATTATTTCGATTTTTGCACTTCAGGCGGGATTAATTGAGGTTGTATTAGCCTCTTTAACGGGTTCTGTACTTGGGAATTTATTATTAGTAGGAGGGCTATCCTTCTTTATAGGAGGGCTTAAATACAAAAGACAAAGTTTTAATGTATATGATGCAAGGCATAATTCAGCTTTATTAATCTTTGCGGTAGTAGTAGCTTTTGTTATTCCAGAGATTTTTTCAATGAAGATGGATGCTGGAAAGACGTATCAATTAAGTATCGGTGTTTCTATCATTATGATTATTATGTACCTTGCTGCACTGCTATTTAAGCTCGTTACGCATCGTGGTGTATATCAACATAAAACGGATGAAGTAGCTCATGAGGAAGAACCAGAGTGGTCGAAAGGTAAAGCGCTACTCATTTTAGCAATAGCGACAATTGCGGTAGCTTATGTGTCAGAGGCGCTTGTGCATACATTTGAGACAGTTGCAAAGTCATTTGGTTGGTCAGAGTTATTTATAGGGGTTATTATCGTTGCAATTGTTGGGAATGCAGCGGAACATGCATCTGCAATTATTATGGCGTATAAAAATAAAGTAAATATTGCAGTTGAAATTGCAGTCGGTTCTACGTTGCAAATTGCCATGTTTGTTGCTCCTGTATTAGTACTGCTTTCTATGTTCTTTGCACAAAGGATGCCTTTAGTATTTACAATACCAGAACTTGTTTCTATGATTACAGCTGTTTTCTTAACGATTGCGATTTCAAATGATGGAGATACAAATTGGTTTGAAGGCGGTACTTTATTAGCGGCGTATGTCATTATGGGAATTGGTTTTTATTTATTATGAAAAATAGGCATAACAATTGTATTGAGAGAAAACAATAAACAAAGTAGTATATATACCTTTACATAGGAAGGAGCCAGACAGGTGAAACGAGTATACAGCATATGTCTTTCAACTATGGTCTCGTTTATTCTATTATTTCCTAACATGAGTTTTGCAAAGACAACGGTAGAAACAAAAATGCCTTCATCTGTTTTAAATATTTCTAAAGACAATACGTTTCCAAATGATGCGCAAGATTTGCCGCGCTTACAACCGAGTAAGTTTGCTCAAGAACTATTGAAAACAGCAAATATTAAAATTGAAAATCCGGACTTAATTCGAATGTTTAATGAAACGACAATTTCGAATGCGCCGCTTGCGGTAGGGTACCGAGCGAAGATTTATTTAGGTCAATGGGCTTTAAATTATGAATCGGTTGATACGTCGATTAATTGGGAATATAAACAAGTAAATCGCAATGTGTACGATAATCGCGGAGGAGATCGCTTATATCCGCTACGCTATAAGCAAGAAACGCAAAAGACGGTTGAAGGTGATTTAACAGCAGATATGAAAAATACTGCGGATGTGAAAAAAATGATGCTTCTCAAAGCACTTGAAAAAGTACAATTGCCACTTTCATTTAAAACGACCATTGGTTATGGTACTGGACATGAGCGTGTGTATAATATTAGTCCGAGTCAACTTGGATATTTATACGCTTATACACCAGCAGTAAATGAAAAAGGAAAAGTAACATTTGGAGAAGTGTACCTTGTGTTAAAAGGAAATCAAAAGAGGCTTGTAGTAAAAAATATTACCTCACAAGGAATCGGAGCTGCTATTCCAATTCACGATCATTTGTATTTTAAATTCATTTCTTCTTCTCACTCGCAATAATATGAAAAAACGTCAGCTTATAAGCTGACGTTTTTATTTATCCCGCTATTTGTGGGCAATTGGTTCAACTAATAATCAGTGGGGAATG
>NZ_WIPE01000113.1:0-49701 GCF_009760835.1 Bacillus sp. EE-W1
AGCGAATAGGAAAATAATAATCGCTAAGAAGCTACTTGCCCATGGGCCAATTTGTGAACTTAATGCATTTTGTGTTAATTCAATACCTTCTAAATTTGTTGCCTTATATGCACCAGAACATAGTACGATAAATGCTGTTGATGTACATACTAAAAATGTATCTACTAATACTCCAATTGTTTGAATAAATCCTTGTTTCGCCGGATGCGTTACATCAGCTGTTGCTGCCGCGTTCGGCGCACTACCCATACCTGCCTCGTTCGCAAATAATCCGCGCTGAATACCATACTTCATTGCAGCACCGATACCGCCACCTACAGCTGAATCTAAACCAAATGCTCCTTTAAAAATTTCTGTAAACATATCCGGTATTAAATAATAATTTTTAATAACAACGAAAATTGCTACTGCAATATAAATAAGTGCCATTGGCGGAACGATCATTTCAGACATACGCGCGATACTTTTCACGCCACCAAAAATAATAACCGCAACTAATACTGCTAATACAATCCCAACAACGTAACGCTCAATACCAAAAGCGTTTTTAAATGCTAATGTAACTGTATTTGCTTGTACGGAGTTGAAAATTAATCCATAACTAATTGTAATAAGGATAGAGAACCAAATTCCCATCCAACGTTTATTTAAACCTTTTTCCATATAATAAGCAGGACCACCACGGAAGCCACTGCCATCTTTTATTTTATAAATTTGTGCAAGCGTACTTTCCACGAAACTTGAAGACGCTCCGACAATCGCAATAACCCACATCCAAAATACCGCTCCAGGTCCTCCCATAGAAATAGCTAACGCTACACCGGCTAAGTTCCCGATTCCAATACGAGCTGCTGAACTCATACAGAACGCTTGGAAAGAAGATACACTACCTTTTTTACGCGTCTTTCCAGTTAATCCATCACTCATTAATCGAACCATTTCCCCTAAATGAGTAATTTGTACGAATTTCAATTTAATAGAAAAATAAAGACCTAAACCAATTAACATTGCAATAAGAATATATGACCAAAGAATTGTATTCGTTGATGAAACAAATTGCTCTAAAATATTCATACAATTAACCCCTCCTTTTCTCCATAAAACGAATTATATTTAAAAAACATTTAAAAATCAACATTTTTCGACAATTTGCAATTTCCAAATATTAGCCAGACACGAAGTAACAATATCTTTATGACTCTCCTCCCTTTAACTGTACATACTAAAACAAAAAGTAAATATACAAACTACCCCATTGACAAAAACACCAACCTGTAACTATAATGATTACATCAGGTTGTAACAAACCTTATTACAACAAATTCATTTACTTTCAGATATACACTTTAACAAAACAATTTGGAGGGATTTATTATGAAGATCGGAATCATCGGAGCAACTGGTAAAGCAGGAAGTCGTATTTTAAAAGAAGCATTAGATCGCGGACATGAAGTAACTGCAATCGTAAGAAACGCTGCAAAAATTACAGAAGAAAATATAAAAGTTTTAGAGAAAGATGTATTCGCTCTTACATCTAATGACCTACAAGCATTTGATATAGTTGTAAATGCATTCGGCGCTCCAGCAGGAGAAGAACATCTTCACGTAGATGCAGGAAACGTACTAATTGAAGCTATGAAAGGTGCACCTAACACAAAATTACTTGTAGTTGGCGGCGCTGGAAGCTTGTTTGTAGACGAAGAGAAAACAACGCGTGTATTTGATACGCCAGGTTTCCCAAATGAATACCTTGCAACAGCTCAAAACCAAGGTAAAAACTTAGAAATCTTGCAACAAACAAACGATATAACTTGGACATTCATCAGCCCTTCTGCACTATTTGCATTAGGAAAACGCACAGGCTCTTATACAGCTGGCAAAGACAACCTTCTTGTTAACGCAAAAGGTGATAGCTACGTAAGTTACGAAGACTTCGCAGTTGCAGCACTTGATGAAATCGAAAATCCAAAACACGTAAACGAACGCTTCACAGTAGTTTCTGAAGCTGAGTAATAAAAAAAGCTCGTAAAACATAATGTTTTACGAGCTTTTTTTATTATTGCACTTGTTCTAAGCCATTTGGAGTAATCTTGAAGGAAATTTCTTTAAACTTTTTCTTATCTCCTTTTCCAACTAACTCACTATTTTTGTACCAAATTAAACGACCTGACTCGGCATGATACACTTTCACTACATCTCCATATTCAAAATCCACTCCATTTAGTTCAGCAAATCTTTTTCCAGTTTCTTGCCCTTCTGCTGATACACGTTTCTTTTCAATTCCATTTCGATCATATACTGTCAAACCCATATATGCTTCTTTTTCAAAACGGTAATGTATTTTATTACTAGTAAAGTTTACATTTAATTCTTTTTCATTGTGACGAAGCGTCACTGTTGACATTACATCATTTGAAATTCCTTGAAAAATGATACTGTCACCATAAATACCATTAACTTGAACAGGAATTTAATTTTTATTTCCCTTCTCATCCTCAATTTCTACTAACACTTCCTGTTTTCCAGCGTCTAATTTAGACCATATAATCTTACCTGTTACTTTTACATTCTCACCTAAATTTTGAACAAGTTTACCCGCTTTTTCTTCATCAAAATTCGTACCAACTACAAGGTTTTGTACCTCATTAGCAGGTTCACCATACGGAACTTTATACGGTTCAACTTGCTTCTCGCGAATATCATTACTATCTGTAGCTTTCCATATTTCTTTTTCTAATTTAGGTAAATTTAATTTTTCTATTTTTTCTCTAGTCTCATCACTTGGAGTTAATCCCCATTCTTTAAAGAATGGAACTAAATTTTGTCCTGCCACTTTTGATGTCATATAAACAAACATTTGCTTTTTCTCTTCATCAGAAGTAGGCATTTCCTCTTCAGATAACAAGCGATACGCTTGATGCAATGTAGGATAAAAATCTTCCCCATAAACGATATTTAATTGCCAAAACATCGTAAGCGGATCAATTTCATCAATTACTCTTTCGGCAATAGGTCTTTCTAAATACTCAAATGATTTTTCATAATGTTCTTCCATGTCTAGTTTATTCCCTAATGCTTTTTGTACTGCTAAAGAATAAATGTTGACTGTTACTTCCCCAACAGCATCCCAGTCCCACGGCCTTTGTTGATGTAAATGTCCAACTTCATGCCATGGTCCCCAACCATCCTTTTCAAGTACTTCTAAATCCAATACTCTATTCATTACTTTTGGGATATATGCTGTACGATAATCTGTTGCAAACATATAATCATCTTCATCCGGATTCCGTTTTTCAACAAACTGAACGTAATGATTTGGAGATTTTGCGACTCCAATACCGTCCTCAGATAATCCTGCTACTGCATTTTCCAAACGAATAATCTTATCATGTAATTTCATTAACTTTATTGGATCTGTATCGTTCATATGATCTTGAACAGCATTATAACTCGCAGTAATTAAACTTCTCTCACCTTTTAATTCAACTGCATAAGGATCCTTATATTTCTTCAACATTTCATCAAAATCTTTTTTCGTATGCTTACCTAAAATAAACAAAGGAAAATGGCTACCACCATTCGTAACAGAAGCCGTTACCTCACCTTCGTCGTTCATATTGTAAAAATATAAAATACCACCATTTGGTGATGAAATAACATTTTTACCAGGTTTTAAATCAAACTTTTCAGGGTCCTTTTCATCATATGATCTCGTTCCCATAAAAGCTTGAATAGACTGCGTTCCTTTTATTTCAATTGTAATCTTTTCGTTTGGCGCTGCATAAATTCCAGTCGGTTCGTTAACCGAAAGGTGAACACTTACTTTTAAGCGTTTCGTTTCCTTTTCTATATCACCTTTTCCAGGTACATGAAACGTCCTTTGCTCAAACTTATTCTCTTTAACCTCTTCTAATTTTCCACCTTTATTTTCTTCCAAAGGTGCTGCATATCCTTTCGATGCTTCGAAAGCTACTGGCGATAATAATGTAGATATACATATCCCAGCCACTAATACCCTACTACTCTTTTTCTTCGACATAATCTGTGTCCCCTGTTCTTTTTGTAATGCAAACCATCATAGATATATTCATTTACTGCAAAATCAATTTATCTTTATACAACCATTTTAAATACACAACAAAACTTCGCGCCCCAATATCGCTTACCTTTATTCCCTATATGTATTCGCTTTCTTATATAGAAAAAAATTTTAAGTCTAAAATTCCTCCTCATCTTTCTCTATGTTTTATGATGAGTTCTCCTTTTTTTACATCACGGGATAATGATAAGAAATACATTTAATATGTATTGTTGTCTATACATGAAAAATGTGTATAAAAATATTGTTTTTTACAATTAATTCATAGGCATCCATCTATGGACAGTTTTTCCAAAGTGAATTGTACACGATATTTTTCTCCTTAGATAGACATTTCAATTAGATTAATATTAAAATTTTATGAATTAATCCAAAAATCGTAATGTTCAAATTTTAAATTCCAATGCTATTTTAAAATAAAAAACCGCCTGAAAGATACTAATCTTCCGGACAGGTTTTTATTAATCCAGCATACGTTTCATTATAAATCCTTTTCCATGTAACCATTCATCTTCAATTTCACCAGTTAAATGGAAGCCTATTGATTCATATAACTTTTGTGCAAGTTTATTTTCTGGATGTATGCTTAAATACATAACTTTGCAATTATATTCTGTGTTAAAATGGTCCATCAACAAACGTAATAATGGTTTTGCATACCCTTTTCCTTGGCATGCACTGTCGATGACAAATTGATTTAAATATACAGCCTTTTCTTCTTCCTCAAACCAGCCATACATTGCATATCCAATAGGTGTATCACCATCATATAGCCCTACTGAAATTGCATCTTCTTTATATTTTGTTTCAGTATCAACTAAACAATTTTCAACTGTACTTTCAATAAATTTATGCTGTTCCTCTGTTACTTTTAACTTAGCAATTTCATGCCGATTTTCTGTCGTTATTTCACAAATACGAAGTTTCATTTTTTATCTCTCTCTCTAATTTCTTGTTTTCATTATACCGTACTGATCAAAATATTCATGTTGGTGATGCAAGAAATCCGAAGCATGCAAACAAGAACATATATTTTTCTCCATAATTTTCTTTCACTTAAATTTAGTCCTTCAAACAATATCCCCACTCGATTTTCTAATATAATAATTTGATATATATACACATTGAGTCCGAACGGTAAAAGAAAACTAAGTCCTCCCCACCACCAAGACTTTTCATACTTATACAAAAGGGTCGCTATGTAGATTTGTGAAGTGAAAAGAAATAGAGCAATCGCTATAAGTACTAGCGGTAACATTAAAATATCTTTATCGATTATAATCCACTCCTTTTTCTATCTACGAATAACCACCAAACGATACATTGTAAAAGCGTCAACCATATAATGAAAAGTATCGAAGATCCATTCAGTGCATATGCAAACTGCTTTACTAAAGATAATGGCTCTGTAAATAAATGAACTGCAAAAAAGCATTGGCTGTGTGCCAATGCTTTTTCATTATCTCTTTTGATTCGGTTTATGTGGTTCATTTGGAGTATGTGGTTTATTATTATCATGACCATTTGTTGTTTTCCAACTTACCGATAACTCCGGACTTGTTTTTTCTTCACTACGCTCAAGTAATACAACTGCATTTTGAATAGTCGGTGTCCCTTTATGTGCAATCCCTTGTAACTTTGTTAAATTTCCTAATACTTTAAAGCTAAACCCACCAGCTGGTGTTTGTTTCGGAATTAAGATGCGGAACTTTTCTCCTACATTAAATTCCGTTTTTGCTTCGCCCTTTTCATTTACAAATTTCGCGCCTTCTGGTGCACCTGTTGCTTGCACTTTATATGTTCCGCTTTTCGCATTTGTTTCTACTGTATATAAACCTGTTTCAAAGAAATCATTTTTCAACACTGCTTGTTGTTCTTCTGACGGTATTACGCTCATCGTAATTTCTTGTAATTCTTCACTAGCACTTGCTTTTGCAACGATATCTTTCGTTACCTTTTCTACATTTTTATTACGGAAATCTAAATCATTAATATCAATTTGTTTTAACGCATTCCATACTGCAAGCTGCGTTGCATAATGTGCCTCTCTCCAATCAGAAACACCTAATTCTTGTGGACTCTTTTGCGGATACCCATTTAACAGTACACGGTATACATTAATATCCACTTTGCCCATTTCCGGTAAATCTTGACCGCTTGGAGATTTCAAATCTACATTTAAGCAAAAGGCAATTTTTCCATCTGCTGTTTTAATAAGCTCTGTTCGAATTGGTTTCTTCTTTGACCTACTATAACTCCAATCCATTTCATACTTTGTATGATCCATAACTTCCGCGAATGCTTTTTGAAGTGGAAATAATAAGTTCGCAAATACAAATAAAACACTCAAAAAAGCGGCCATTAGCTTGAACGATCTTTTTATATTCATGTTTACAACCCCTTATGAAATAACAAATTTTCTTCTGCTTATTATTTAGTTAGAAACTTTTTTTATGCATAAGCAAAACAAAAAAGAGTGCAAACTGTTTGCACCCCTTCTCTCCACTATAAGTTTAGAAATCAAAGTTATCAGGATCTGGACCAACGCGATGATTTTCATTTAACGCATCAATTTTCTCCATATCTTCTTTCGTTAATTCAAAATTAAATATATGAGCATTTGCAATAATGCGGTGTTCTTTCGTTGATTTCGGAATTGTTACAACTTCATTTTGAAGATCCCAACGTAAAATGATTTGAGCTGTCGTTTTATCATACTTATCAGCAATTTCTTGTAATGTTTCGTTATCTAATAATTGACCTTGCATAAGTGGTGACCATGCTTCCATTTGAATACCTTGCTCTTTACAGAACGCTTGTAATTCTTTTTGTGTTAAACGAGGGTGATATTCCACTTGGTTAATCATTGGTTTCATTTCTGCACCTGCTAATACGTCTTTCAGATGATGAATTTGGAAGTTACTTACGCCAATTGCACGCACACGTTCTTCTTTATACAGTGTTTCTAACGCTCTCCACGTATCTTTGTATTTCCCTTCTACAGGCCAATGGACAAGATATAAGTCTAAATAATCTAGCTCTAATTTTTTTAAGCTCTCTTCATATGCAGCAAGTGTCGTTTCATATCCTTGATCCGAATTCCACACTTTTGAAGTAATAAATAAATCTTCTCGAGTAATCCCGGCTTCTTTTATACCAGCGCGAATTCCTTCTCCAACTGCTTTTTCATTTCCATAAATCGCAGCTGTATCAATACTGCGGTATCCTGCTTTAATCGCCGATTTTACTGCTTCTACAAGTTCTGGTCCATCTTCTACTTTAAATACACCTAAACCGAACCAAGGCATTTCTACACCGTTATGCAATGTTGTTGTACTTTGTAAATTTTTCATTATATTTTCTCTCCCTTATTTCACTTAATCCCTTTTTTCTAATGTCATACTCCACGCTGTTAAAATAACAGCCCCTGCTACCATGATGCCGCCTACCCAGGCCGTATGAATTAACCCTAACGAGTTCGTTACAATACCGCCCAAGTAAGCACCAAGAGCAATTCCTGCGTTAAATGCTGCAATGTTAATCGCTGATGCCACATCAACAGCACTTGGAACAAATCTCTCAGCCAAGATAACGACATACACTTGTAGCCCTGGAACATTCATAAACGCAAATAGTCCCATAAAAATAATTGTGATGAGTCCAGCGACTTTAAATGGCGCTGTAAATGTTAAAACAAATAATACAATTGCTTGAATAAAGAACATGTAAAATAATGCTCGAATCGGATTATGATTTGATAATTTCCCGCCAACCATATTCCCAATCGCAATTGCAATTCCGTACACTAACAAAATAATTGTAACGGTACTTGATTTAAATCCTGTTACTTCTTGTAATAGCGGAGATAAATACGTAAACGTTACGAATGTTCCCCCGTATCCTAATGCAGTAATAATAAATACAAGTAATAGCCTTCCATTCGTAATCAGTTTGAATTGATCGCGAAATGATACAGACGTACCTTTTTTTAAGTTAGAAGGAATTAGCATACTATTGGCGATTAAGGCAACGATTCCAATTGCCACAATTACCATAAACGATGTTCTCCAGCCAAATTGTTGACCGATAAATGTTCCAATCGGTACGCCTGTAATGGTCGCAACAGTTAAACCAGTAAACATAAATGCAATTGCACTCGCACGTTTATTCTCTGGTACAAGCGCAGCCGCAATTGTGGATCCTATCGACATAAAAACGCCGTGTGCAAACGCAGATACAACCCTTGCGATAAGCAACACAGTAAAACTTGTTGCCACTGCCGCAATTCCATTACCAATAATGAAAATAATCATAATCCACATTAATAACGCCTTTCGCGACATACTAGCTGTTAATGACGTTAATACTGGGGCACCAAACGCTACTCCTAATGCATATAAAGAAACGGTTAAACCCGCTGTTGTAACAGAAACATGTAAATCCTCTGAAATAGATGGTAATAAACCGACACTAATAAATTCGGTTGTACCAATTCCAAACGCACTAATTGCTAGTGCTAATAAAGCAAACATGCTTCTCCGATTCGTCTGTACTACCGAAGAAGATACTGTATATGAATTCAATTGAACTCCTCCTTAATACGAGAAATCCAATCATAATAGTATGAAAAAAGGCCTTTTTTCTTCTACAAAAATAATGTTACTGCTGATATATGCTATTATGAATGGCTTCACTCTTTTTTTGAAGAACGCACTTTAAAGTACGATAGGTACCAAAAAGTAACATAGGCACTTTTTAGTACCGTACTACTCATTTCCCTCTTACGTATGCTATTATGGAACATATTCAACATGATAAAAAGTACGTACTTTAAAGTGCTATAGGTACTTTTTAGTAACATTTAAATTATTTGGCTTCTTTTGTTGGAGAATTGAAATCTATATTCATCAAAGGAGATTTTTTTATATGAAGAAATATAATATTCCCGTTGAAGCGACTTTAGAGGTTATCGGCGGAAAATGGAAAGTCGTTATTCTTTGCCACTTAACGAAAGGTACAAAGAGAACGAGTGAATTAAAACGTCTCATGCCTGGTATTACACAAAAGATGTTAACACAGCAATTACGCGAATTAGAAGAAGACGGAGTTATTCAAAGAAAGGTATACAATCAAGTACCACCGAAAGTAGAATATTCTCTTACAGACTACGGTTGGTCTTTAGAATCCATTCTTGATTCCCTTTGTACTTGGGGCGAATGCCACCTTGAAAAAAGCGGTAACACATCGATGCTAATTACAGAAGGTGAACAATAAAAAAAGGGAAAAATGAACATAAATTTGTCCATTTTTTCCTTTTTTTATTTATATATACGTACCTTTCTAACCTTAACAAAATAATTTATGCGCTTTCACGCCTTGTCAGTACTACATTATACGCTTAATATCAAATAATTAGGAATCATTTTTATGTTAACATAGGTGTATATAGTATATAATATAGGATATATATTATATACACTTTCCGATAAAGGAACTTTCCATTATGCGGACAAGCCATGTATCGGACAGTTCATAAATAATAGGTAGGACATTATGGTTTTGGATTTATGATTTCAGCTTACTTGCTGGCATAAATTTAAAGGCATTTTATTGTGCTTTGTGAAACTTTGTATAAAGTTTCGCAAACGTTTACTATCTTACCTATCAAAAATAAGAGTATTGCTATCGTAAAGGAGAATTGGAGATGCCAGAAACTATGACTCAAACAAAGCCAGAACAAGAAACTGTACAAATTTCTGCTAGCCAAGGACAACTTGATGTACTTGATCAGTTGTTAAAACCTGAGGTACAAGAATCATTAACTACACTAGTAGAACAGCTTCCAAAATTAACTGAGCTTGTTAATATTTTAACTAAGTCTTATGACTTCGCTCAAACTGTTGCTACTGATGAAGTATTAAAAAGCGACACTGTTAGTGCAATCACAGAGCTTGTAGAACCTGTAAAAGATACAGTGAAAGGCATGGCTGCGACTGCTATCGAAGCGAAAGATCGTGCTGACGAAAGCAACGAAGTTATCGGCCTGTTCGGTCTATTAAAATTACTAAAAGACCCACAAGCACAAAAAATGTTCCGCTTTGTGAACGCATATCTTCAAATTAGTGCAGAACGTAACAATAAATAAGTTAACTTATAACAACAATTAGTAAAGACGGGGGATATCATACTATGTCAAAACAAATTGTCATCTTAGGCGCTGGTTATGGCGGTCTTCTTGCCGCTTTAAACGTACGTAAATATTACAGCAAATCAGAAGCACAAGTTACAGTGATTAACCAATACCCAACACACCAAATCATCACTGAACTACACCGCCTTGCAGCTGGTAACGTTGCTGAGCAAGCAATTGCAATGCCACTTACAAAGCTTTTCAAAGGTAAAGACATCGATCTTAAAATCGCAACAGTTGAGTCATTCTCAGTTGATAGCAAAGAAATTAAACTAGCTGGTGGCACTACTTTATCTTACGACGCACTTGTAGTTGCTTTAGGAAGTAAAACTGCTTACTTCGGTATTCCAGGACTAGAAGAAAACAGCATGGTATTAAAATCTGCTGCTGATGCAAACAAAATCTACAAACACGTTGAAGACCGTATTCGTGAATACGCGAAAACGAAAAACGAAGCTGATGCTACAATCGTAATCGGTGGTGGCGGATTAACTGGCGTTGAGCTAGTTGGTGAGCTTGCTGACATTATGCCTAAACTTGCAAAAAGCCACGGCGTAAATCCAAAAGAAGTTAAACTTCTTCTTGTTGAAGCAGGTCCAAAAATCCTTCCAGTATTACCAGACCACTTAATCGAACGTGCAACTACTAGCCTAGAAGCACGCGGTGTTACATTCTTAACAGGTCTTCCTGTAACAAACGTTGCTGGCAATGAAATCGACTTAAAAGACGGTCAAAAACTTGTTGCTAACACATTCGTTTGGACAGGCGGCGTACAAGGTAACCCATTAATCGGTGAATCAGGTCTTGAAGTAAACCGTGGCCGTGCAACAGTTGATGCATACCTACAATCTACTTCTCACAAAGACGTATTCGTTGCTGGAGACAGCGCTGTTGTCTTCGCTCCAGACGGACGTCCATACCCACCAACTGCACAAATCGCTTGGCAAATGGGTGAGTTAATTGGATACAACTTATACGCAGCACTAGAAGGCAAAGCATTCGAAGAGTTCGCACCTGTAAACTCTGGAACACTTGCTAGTCTAGGACGTAAAGATGCTGTTGCTACAATTGGAGCAAGCAATACTCCACTTAAAGGCTTACCAGCATCATTAATGAAAGAAGCAAGTAACGTTCGTTACTTATCACACATTAAAGGTCTATTCAGCTTAGCTTACTAATCTGAATATAAGCCCGAATCATGCCCTGCATGGTTCGGGCTATTTTTGTCCGTAATTTTCTCTAACTTATTTATTCGGCAGAAGAATATTATAACCCTTTTAATTATCTAAATTTACTGATTATTTTATGTCTAAATTGTGTATATGAAAAGATGGAAGTATTCTTCCTACTCCCATCCTTTCACACAAATTATTCTCCTAACTTCACTAAGCTGTAGTTCTTCTTCCCTTTACGAATAATAATAAATCGTCCATCAAATGAATTTTCTACAGTAACATCTGTACCCACATCCGTTACTTTTTCGCCATTCATCGAAATAGCTCCATTATTAATATCTTCACGTGCTTGTCGTCTAGATGGCTCAATTCCTAAATCGACTAGCCATTCTACGATATTTTTCGTCTCCTTTGAAGACTGGAATGTTGGCATCTCTTTAAAGCCCTGCTCAATTTCATCAGCTGTTAATGATTTAATATCTCCGCTAAATAACGCTGCTGTAATTTTCACAGCTTGCAGGAAGGCCTCTTCTCCATGAACGAATTTCGTCATTTCTTCCGCTAATACTTTTTGCGCTTCACGTCTATGAGGCTCTGTTTCTACCTTCGTTGCCAATTCATCAATGCGCTCTTTCGTTAAGAACGTAAAGTATTTCAAGTATTTCACTACATCACGGTCATCTGTATTCACCCAAAACTGGTAAAATTCAAATGGTGTTGTTTTTTCAGGATCAAGCCAAACTGCACCACCTGCTGATTTACCGAACTTCGTACCATCTGATTTCAGTAATAACGGAATCGTTAATCCGAATACTTTCGCTTCGTGCCCTTCTAACTTACGAATTAAATCTAAACCACTCGTAATATTTCCCCATTGGTCACTACCACCAATTTGCAGTTGAACATCTTCTTTCGTGTATAAATGATGGAAGTCCATCGCTTGCAAAATTTGGTACGTAAATTCTGTAAAAGAAATTCCTGTATCTAAACGACTTGCTACAATATCCTTCGCTAACATGCTATTAATGCTAAAGTTCTTCCCGTAATCACGTAAAAACTCAATAATGTTTATTTCATGTGTCCAGTCGTAGTTATTTACCATCTTCACTTCGCTATTTCCGCCAAAATCAAATAGCTTTTTCATTTGCGCTGTTAACGCATCCACATTATGCTGAACTACTTCTAACGTTTGAAGTTGACGTTCTGATTGACGTCCGCTCGGATCACCAATCGTTCCTGTTGCCCCACCAATTAAAATAACTGGATGATGGCCAGCTAACTGAAATCTCTTCATCATCATAAACGGAATTAAATGTCCAATATGCATACTATCACCAGTCGGATCAACTCCGCAGTATAGTGAAATCTTTTTCTCGTCTACTAGCTTACGTAAACCTTCTTCATCAGTCTGTTGATTCACAGCGCCGCGCCATTCTAATTCATCAATAATATTCATCTTTTGTCATCCCCTTTATTTTTTAAAACAAAAAGTCCCTATGTCTATGACATAGGGACGATTATTCACCGTGTTACCACCCAGTTTGTATAAATAGCATAGCTACTCATACCACTCTTAGCAATAATATCGATTGCCAATCCGCTTAGCATTACCTAAGATACTCCAGAGTGTAATTCGCAAGTTTGTTTGTGCTAGGTTCCAGCAACCCCTAGCTCTCTCGTTAACAGTGACAAACTGCTACTGGGCTCTTTCAACGTATGTTATTTGTTAAATTATTAGCCATTATATTGAATTGAAAACAACTTGTCAACAATACCCAAATATTATTTTAAAATAATTCATACTTTTATACGCTTTTAATTCAAAGATTATTATAGATCTTCTCCAATAATCCTTACTTCTCGCTCTAACTTCACGCCAAATTTCTCTTCAACAGTCTTTTGTACAAAGTGAATTAAATCGATGTAATCTTGTGCTGTTCCGTTATCAACATTCACCATAAATCCAGCGTGTTTTAAAGAAACTTCCACTCCGCCAATTCGCTTACCTTGTAGTCCTGATTCTTGAATCAATTTACCAGCAAAGTTATTTGGTGGACGCTTAAATACACTACCACATGAAGGATATTCTAGAGGTTGTTTTGACTCACGTTTAAACGTTAAATCATCCATTTTTTCTTTAATTTCTTCACGCACACCTTCTTGAAGCTCAAATCTCGCTTCAAGAATAATGTAATGGTTGTTTGCAAATACACTCTTACGATATCCAAATTCAAATGCTTCTTTCGTTAAAGTACGTAACTCTCCATCACCTGTCATTACGACAGCTTCTGTTAATACAAACGATACTTCACCGCCGTATGCGCCAGCATTCATATATAAAGCTCCGCCAACTGAACCTGGAATACCACAAGCAAACTCAAGACCCGTTAAATTATGATCTAATGCAATACGTGATACATCAATAATTGCTGCACCACACTGTGCTACAATCGTCGTTCCTGTTACAGTCACATCTGTAATGTGAATTAAACTTACGGTAATCCCACGAATTCCACCATCTTTAATAATGACATTCGATCCATTTCCTAAAAACGTAACTGGAATATTATATTCGTTAGCATATTTGATAACTTCTTGAATTTCATCATAATTTGTCGGCGCAACGAACACATCTGCTTTTCCACCAACTTTAATATGCGTATGATTCTTTAACATTTCATCTTGTTTCACATGACCTTCAGGCAATACCGTACTTAAATATTTATAAACCTCTTGCATATTCATTTTACGATTCCTCTATTTCTATATTCTTTTTATCCCGTTATACGGGCCCATAATATCCCCACATACATGAACGAACCTAAAGTGGTGGATACAGTGTACCCAAAATCAATTCGAGACACCTATAAACCTCTTAATTTATAAGAGGTGCCACTCATATTAAAATATATATTGCATAATAAAGCAACCCAAATGGGCTACTAAACTTGACATGTCATCAGAAAGACAACAATTTGTAAAATATATTACTTTTTCAAAACACTATCCTTCAGTATCTTACTATACCATACGAAAATAAAGTGGTATTTTTTTGTAATCTTTTTTTATTTTCATCAATAAAAAAAGATGCTTTTACCTATGTAAAAGCATCTTTTTTATTACTTATTATAATTTACTTTTCGTTCTCTTCTTTTTCCTTATCAAACCATAATAGCTCATCGTCATCAACTTCACCATTATAATTGATTAGAATCTCTTCTCCCGCTTTTATATCTTTGTAAGCAAAGAAGTTAAACGTGTGATTCTCAAAGACAATATCATACGTTGCATTCGGATTATATGCATGATTAAATAACATGCCGTATCCTAAAAGGAATGCTGTATGATTTACCCCATACTCAAATGCGTAGTCAGCAAGTAACGTTTTCTCAATGTGTTCATGCTGTTCATTCGGATAAGAGATAACTGGTGCTGAGTGAATCAACTCACCCTTTTTAATATCACGAGTTGCAAATACCCCTCTATTAAATTCTCCATCACTAAGTTCAGAAGTCTTAACTTCGATCATATGCGTCACCTATATAATTCTTTCTTTGAAGTATTTTATTCCGCTATTTGCGGGGTTCAACTAATAATCAGTAGCGTATTGCCCCACTAATTAAAGTCTCAGTTTATCTCCTTAAGCTTGGCAGAAAACGCGCAGAAAAGCAATTAAATTACTATCAAGTATTCATTTAAATGAAAAAAGAGCACACATAGTGTGCCCTTTTTAAGAGATATTACTTTTCTAAAATATTTTCTAGCAACTTCACTTGCTCGCTAACAGTATGCAACGTCTTCACCGATATATCATTTCGATGTTTTTCTTCTTCCACACTTGCCAACACTTCTTCCGTAGCCGCAGAAGTTTGCTGAATTACATTAGAAGCATGTGTAACATCCTTTACGATATTTGTCGTTTTAACCTGCAAGTTTTCTTGATGACCAACAATCTCTCTCATTACATCATTAATTGCATCAATAAACTTTCCTAAATCCGTTACATTTGTTAAAACACTTGCTAGCATTTCATTACATTCTTCTTGTACTTTTTCTGATTTTTCTACCTGTACTTCCACTTTACTTGCCTGATTACTAAACTCCTTCAAAATACCTTGAATTCTCCCCGCAGAGCGATTTGATTCTTCGGCAAGCTTTAATACTTCATTCGCTACAATAGCAAATCCTTTTCCATGCTCGCCTGCTCTTGCCGCTTCAATATTTGCATTTAAAGCTAGCAAACTCGTCTGACTTGAGATATTCGTTATTACATCTACAATTTCGTTGATTTGCTTCGACTGCATCATTAAATCTCTAAATATAATTCCTGATTGTGAAACAACATCATT
The DNA here is from genome assembly GCF_009760835.1 of Bacillus sp. EE-W1. Classification (NCBI taxonomy): domain Bacteria; kingdom Bacillati; phylum Bacillota; class Bacilli; order Caryophanales; family Bacillaceae; genus Bacillus; species Bacillus sp. EE-W1. The sequence continues at coordinate 15,814 of NZ_WIPE01000113.1, forward strand.
TAAACTTCTCATATTCGCTTCAAAATTTCGTAAAGTATGTACACTACCCTTTGAAATCTCTAAACTTTCATCAACACGAGTCGATGCATTTCTTACTTGCGAAATGATTTGTTCAATATTCCCTTCCATATCGTTCAATACTTCTACTGAACGTGCCATCATCTCTGATTGTGATTGAGTGCCAACTGCCACCTCTTCAAAAGCAAAATTAATTTCACTCATCGACTCCATCGATGTATTCATATTTTCTCTTAAGTGATTGAAATTATTATCTAGTTTCCCAACCGTTTCCTCAATCAGTCTTTGCGTTTCTTCTAGCTCCTGAGCTTTCCTCATTACTTCTTGCTTCTCATCACTTAAACGAGCTAACAAATTAGAGCCAATCTTCGTTACGCCCCACATTGCAATCGTTACGATCGCTAACAAGCTTGCGAAGTTTGCAGCTTCAGATGCCGCTGTATAAGCAAAAAATTGCTCCGGCCAATAACTACAAAGAATAAATGTGATAATAACCGCCACTCCGCCGAGAATGATAACGAGACGTTCACTTAAATAAATAAGTGAAACTGCTAATGTAAAGTAGACCATTTGAAATACAGCCGGACTTTCATTAAAAGCTTGTACCATAATGAAAGACATAATAAGCAACATAAATGTCATGATATATTTATACATCGCTTCCATGCTTTCTATAAAAGTAAACAGCGTTCCAAATACAACAACTGAAATACCACAAACCCAAAACGCTATTGCTCTCTCTGTAAAAATATATCCGTAATACCCAATCGCGATTATTCCAAGAAAGAAACTACAAATCGTAATGAACAGCAATAAATGATTTTTCTGTGATTCTTTCTCCAGGTTAGAAAAACAAGTTCTCTTTAACCACTCCATATATGAAGCCCCACCTTCTACTTATACATATCGATTACTTCAGCTTAAATACCGCACTTACTGGGTTATGATCGCTATTTTCAAACTTTAAATCTTTCCCTTGTACATTTACAATTTCCACATTCGGTGAAACGATAAAACCATCAATAATCGTGACAAAGTTTTCACCTTCCACATACTTCTTCACATCATCTCTCACAGTCATAACAGACGGATCTACAGCCCACTTAAAGCCACCATCAGTAAAGTCCTTTGGTAACTCCACTAACCACTCAGGACGCTCTTTCACAAACTTCGGATCACTTAACTGAGCGTTCGAAAGTAATTGATTCCAATCTCCGCCCATTATTACGTAATCACCATTTTCATAATGCTTGTTCATATATTCTTTTAAAAACTCTACTTGCTGTTTTCTAATTTTCCCGCCTTCATCATACGCAGACAAATGTAAATTTACGAGTCTCACAAACTTCCCATTATTAACAGGTATTTTATGCTCAACAATCGCTCGATCTAAATCAAACAAACGCTTTGGCCAAGGCTCCATTCCAGGAAGCTGGAACCTCTGCGCTGTTTGAACTGTATATTTAGAAAACGTACTTAATCCAGCCTCCGCATATCCCATTGGACTTGTAATTGGTACAGGGACCCATTTTGTGTCATAGTTCTTTCCGAACGACGAAGCATAATCAGGTAATCCTTTTTTCAAAAATTCATGCCCATTTACATCAAAAGATCGCATTGATTTTATATCAACTTCTTGTAATAACGTAAAATCACTATTCTCATTTTGTAAAAACGAAAGCATTTTCTTTAAATTCGTTTCCGTTTGCTCTTTACTACTTGAACCAGAACCTTTTCCACCATCCATAAAGAAGTCTTGATCCTTATCTAATCCAGCATATCCAATATTAAATGTTGTAACTTTAAATTCATTTCCAAGCGCTAACACGCGTTCCTTATTATTTTCCACCTTCAAACTTATAACATTAGCTGGCTGTTCTTTTGTAAGTGTCATATACGCTAAAAAACCACCTACAACTCCCACCCCTACTAAAATACATATAAGTACTATTTTTAATAATTTTTTCAAACGAACGACTCCTTTTCTAAAACTACCAATTTTACTTTTCTTTATTTTCAGTTAACTGAAGCGAATGACAGACATACGAAACATTTTATCATATCAAAAACCTTATATCACTATATTTAGTTTATAAGTATAAACTCTCTATCCTAAACCATCACATACATACAAAACAGCTCCACTTCTTCACTGGAAATTCTACGCAATTTTTAGTACACTATATGTAATAATCATAGGCGATGGAGTTCGCCATAACTGCTGCTTAGCTAATGACTCCTACCAGTATAACTACTGGTAGGAGTCTATTTTTTTGAGCAAGCTATTTAAAGAGGTGAAGAAATTGATTTATATTATCGTTGGCATAGCCGGTATATTAGGAGCCCTTTCTCGCTATTATTTAGGTCTTACTATTCATACTTCATGGAATCATTCATTTCCGCTAGCTACATTGCTCATCAACTTACTCGGCTGCTTCTTATTAGCGTGGCTGACTACGTATATCGCTCGGAGAAACATCTTGTCTTCAGAAATTATCACAGGCATTGGGACTGGATTCATCGGTTCCTTTACGACGTTTTCAACATTCAGTGTAGAAACTGTTCAATTAATCCATCATTCTGAATGGACTACGGCTTTCTTATATGTATCATGCAGCATACTCGGTGGCCTCATTATGTCTGCTCTTGGCTATACACTAGGTGATTTCTTAATTAAGAAACATCTTACGGAAGGTGATCACTTATGATAGAAGCTTTATTAGTGGCAACAGGTGGATTTTTCGGTGCTATTACACGATTTGCAATTAGTAATTGGTTTAAAAAAAGAAATAAAACTTCCTTTCCAATTGCTACATTTCTCATTAATATAACAGGCGCGTTTTTACTCGGATATATAATTGGCAACGGGGTCACTACAGGTTGGCAATTATTATTAGGTACTGGATTTATGGGTGCCTTTACGACGTTTTCAACATTTAAACTAGAGTCCATTCAGCTCTTCAATCGTAAAAACTTTGGCATACTATTTCTATATTTAAGTGCTACTTATATTATTGGTATCCTTTTTGCATTCCTTGGAATGAAACTAGGCGGAATATAAAAAAAGAAAGCGACTCTTATCAGTCGCTTTCTTTCATAAGAAGTATGTCCCGCCATATGGAATGGAGAATAAACCCGCTGGATGCACATCGTAATGTACAATTTGCATCGGAGGCTGTGAGTACGACATATACTGCCCTTGCATCATTTGTGCAAAATATGCTTGCTGCTGCATTTGAATCGCTTGATTCACAGCATGAATTGTCCCCTGTGCTCCTGCCAAAGTAATAGCCGATCCAACTTGCCTTTCAGGATAACAATAATGATTCACCATGATTCAGCTCACTTTTTATTTTTCTTCCCTATCGTATGTTTCTATTTCATGACAAGTGTTTTATTACGCTGTCTTTTTTCGAAGCACCGAGAAAAGAGCCACACACAAAATTGCAACAATTCCAGTGAAAGTAAATAAATATGCTAACGGAATTAAGTAAAATGGCTCCACTAAAGTTCCATCTCGTTTTACTTTCGAACCAATTACATTAAACATAATGATACATAACACTCCTAAAAATATTGGACTAGAAGCTAATAAATATTTTTTCATCATATATTCTCCTTTGATTTCACAATTAATTTATCTGCATTCCTTTTTACTATTATCACTACCATCATAATAAGCCCACTAACATTCTCAGTCAATAACTATTTATTGTTTTACAATAAATAGTTATTGTTAAACACAACAAAAAGGCTATAGACAATCATTATCTATAGCCTTTTCACTCCATTATTTCGTTCTAAAATATTGCTTCTGAAACATACACATTCTTATCGCATTATGGTAGTTACCATCAACGAAAAATTCGTCGAGAAGTTCTCCTTCTACCATAAATCCAACTTTTTTATAAACATGTACTGCTTTTTCATTCTCTTTATCAACAACTAAATAGAGTTTATGCATATTTAATACAGAAAAAGCGTAATCCATCGCTAAACGCGTCGCTTCCGCTGCATAACCATGTCCTTGATAATTCGGATCAATAATAATCTGGAATTCTGTTCTTCGATGAATATAATCAATTTCCACTAACTCAACTAATCCAACCATCTCATTATCTTTCTCTAGGATAAAACGCCGTTCACTTTGATCATGTATATGTTTATCGTATAAATCCTGCAGCTCCACAAATGCCTCATATGGCTCTTCAAACCAATACGACATAATATGTGCATTATTATTCAGTTCGTGTACAAACTTTAAATCTTCTCGTTCTAAAGGACGTAACTTCAAATCCTGACTCATTGCTATAACCTCCAAGTAAAAGAAACTTCTTCACTTAATTTCTCAATTTTTTTCAATTTCAAACGCCCTAATTTCATTGTAAACTTTCAAGTAACTTGAATGTCAAGACGTAAAAAAGTAGTGCAAACTTACGTCTGCACTACTACTCTTTTCTCAAATCTCTCATATTTGATATGTATAAAGCAATGACTAAAACAAGAATGGATCCCGCATATAACAACGTCTCCATCGGTTCCTCATGAGATACGATAATTAAACGAATTAACGCCGTAATTCCGATATAAATAAAATAACGTAACGGGAAATGATAATTCGACTTAAAATACTTAATAATCAATGCGATGAACTCGAAGTATAAGAAGTAGACGATAATACTTTCAACCAATTTATACGATGTATACTCCTTTTCCGAAAAGATATACTGCACAAATGTAATTGTCTCATTCACTAAGAAAATCGATAACACAATGGATAATATAATTAAAGCTATATTTAATATCCATTGCAAAACACTAGCTATAAGATGATCGATATTAAACGACTTCATTTTATCTTTAAACTCCCCTTCGTGTAAGTACGTATTTATTATAGCAAAATTATACTAGCAAAAGTGTTAAATCAAATATGATCGTCCTCTTTCACTATCACTTCACCATCCTGATATTTACGCTTAATATAGCCGTTTCCCCAATCTTTACTTTGTATCTTTTAGCTTTTTCACAATGAAACTATATGCGTCAAAATCGTTTCATGACATTATTACCTGCACATACCTACACTTTATATAATAACGGTACAGTACAAACAACGTACTGTACAAATATATGTGGGGGGATTAACTATGAACGAAGCGTTACTATTAGTCGACATACAAAATGATTACTTTAAAGGCGGCAATATGGAATTGCATCAACCTGAAAAAGCCGCACAAAAAGCGCAAGAAGTCTTGAAAGTATTTCGTGAAAAATATAACACAGTTATTCACGTACAACATATTGCGAACAATGAAGGAGCTACTTTCTTCTTACCTGAAACAGTAGGTGTTCAAATTCATGATGATGTACAACCGATTGCTAACGAAAGAGTCATACAAAAACATCACCCTAACAGTTTTTTAAGAACCAATTTATTTGAAACATTAAAGAAGGAAAAAATAGATCAACTAGTCATTTGTGGTATGATGACTCACGTATGTATTGATGCAACAGTACGTGCTGCCAGTGATTTAGGATTTCAATGTGTTGTAATTGAAGATGCTTGTACAACAAAAGATTTAGAATTTCAAGGAAATCTAATCCCCGCAGTACACGCTCATCAGTCATTCATGAGCGCATTAGAGTTTGGTGATATTTATGCAAAAGTCATGTCAGCAAACAATTTTATAAACAAAAACAAATAAAGAATTCCATTTCCATATAAAAAAAGAAAGGATAAATATGTTATTCTTTCTTTTTTTCAATTGTCTTAATGACAGTATTTATACGATAATCACCATAATGTAAAACATCTGCAAGAGTCTCTTCTAATTGTTGATGTGAAGATGTGTGAAGAATCATGATATAACAGCCATCGCCACTTATACGATACATTTCAGTAATTACGTCCGTTTTTTCAAAAAAGGTTTGAATTTGATTATGATAATGTGGTGCATGCAGAAATAGTGTAACAAACGTCATAATAGACCCTTCTAACTTAGCCCTATCGATATCTATCGTATATTTTTGAATGACACCTGCCTCTTCTAATTTATTAATTCGTTTCCCAACAGCCTGGCCAGTCAAATGTACTCTCTCTCCAATTTCCTTCCAGTTCATTCTAGCGTTTTCTTGTAGTAACTTTATAATTTTAAAATCTGTTGAATCGAACATGGACATCCCCTTCCTATAAGAATCCCTTCTATAAGATATTCATTCCCCCCTACAATTCATCTCAAAAAATTTTACAATACAATCAATTAACTCTATTAGAAATTACATTATTGTTAACGGCTTTCCTTCTTCCTTACAATGTATTTTTTTAACAACTTTAAAAAGCCTTACTACACATAAATTGTAGTAAGGCTCTGACTATTTAAGATAAACATGAAACGACTTCATTATCTCTATACAAATAAAGTTTAGCAAATAATGTTGCCATCCCCTCCAAGGAAAAGAAACCTTATTTCAACTTTCCTATTGATAAGTTAACACGATAATTCCCGTATTTTAATAGTCGTCCTAGAAAGTTATCTAAGTCTTCATTGGACGCAAAATGTGTTTTTAATAAATAACACCCCTCACCACTTATACGGTGTACTTCAGAAATCCCTTCTTCTCCTTGAAAGAAATTCATAAACTCTTGGTGATTAGCTGTTGTTACGAACAAAGTAACAAATGCAGTCACTACTTGTCCTAATTTGATTCGGTTTATTGCAATTGTATACTGTTCAATAATCCCTAAATCCTCTAATCTTCGAATTCGATTTCCTACGGCCTGCCCCGTCATATGTATTTTTTGGCCAAGCTCTTTCCATTGTATTCTTGAGTTTTCTCCTAATAATTTCAGTATCTCAAAATCTGTTTGATCAATGATATAAACCAATCCTTTCACCGTGAAAGTAGAAAGCCCGAAAGTGTTTCGCCAACTTATTCTGCTTATCGATACAATTCACTATACTTAGTTTATCCTCTTACATCACATTATTTATCAGTTATATTTACTTATAACATAGAGGACGCAACAAAAAAATACATCTAGATTTAAAGGAGGTTACAAATATGTTATTACAAGAAATTCTATCGTTCAATGAACAATTTGTAGAAAATAAGGAATACGCTCCTCGTGAAGCGACAAAAATGCCTAAAAAACGTATGGTTGTTGTTTCTTGCATGGATGCTCGTTTAATTGAGCTACTTCCAAAAGCTTTAGATATACACGATGGTGATGCAAAAGTCATCAGAAATGCAGGTGGTAAAATTGCTTCTGCTTTCGATAGTGTTATGCAAAGTGTTGTCGCGTCAGTATACGATTTAAATGCAGATGAAATCTTCCTTATTGGACACCATAGATGTGGTGCGAGCCAAACGAATCCAAAAGGAACACTTCAAAAAATATTAGATCGTGGAGTAGCTTCACCAGAAATTTTATCAGCGATTGAATATGCTGGTGTTGACCTTAAAAAATGGTTATTCGGATTCGATGATGTTTGCGATTCAACACAAGCTAATGTTGATTTAGTAAGAAATCACCCACTTATTCCAAAAGATGTTCCTGTACACGGTTTAGTTATTGACCCTCACACAGGTAAATTAGATGTAGTGGTTGATGGATATAAAGCGTTAAATAGTGAAGCAAAATAATAATTATTACGTACATGAAGGGAAGTTATGAGATATGAAAAGACAAGTATTAGATATGAATAGACAAGAAGCTACGCAAAAAATTCTAGCGGCAAAAATTAAAAAAGGGTTAACTTGGGAAGAAATTGCAAAAGTAAGTGAAAACTCTGAGACTTGGGTTGTAACAGCGTTATTAGGACAAGCTACAATGACACGTCCAGAAGCAGAAAAAATCGGTAAACTATTAGAATTAGATGAAGAAGTAGTTCAAGCATTAACAGTAGTTCCACTTCGTGGCCAAGTAATGGAAATGCCTCCTACTGACCCGATTGCATATCGTTTATATGAAATGATGTTACAATATGCACCAACTATTAGAGAGTTAATCTTAGAAAAAGCGGGCGAAGGTGTAATGAGTGCGATTAACTTCAACCTAGGTGTGGATACACAAGAAGATCCAAAAGGTGGCGATCCTCGTATCGTGATTACACTTAATGGGAAATTCTTACCATTCCGTACATGGTAATTAATTAAAAATCTATCTATATAATTAAAATAATTTTATAGATTTAATAAATCCATCCTTTTTAATCTAACTGTGTAGAAAGGATGGATTTTTACTATGAGATTCTTTTTCGGCAAAGGAGAATAATATGAATAAAAAACACTTTGATACGAGTTTTAGTATTCTACAATGGTTTGTGTTTCTATTAGCAAATGCAATTGCGTTACCTATCATTATTGGTGGCATATTTCATTTACCAATAGAAGATATCTCAACATTAATGCAGCGGACTTTTTTAGTCGTGGGAGTAAGTTCGTTTCTACAAGCGTGGTTTGGGCATCGTTACCCCATTGCGGACGGGCCAGCCGGTTCATGGGTAAGTATATTTGTCATATTGGGACAAGTCGCTATGCATCAGGGACAAAGTGCAAAAGACGTGTTGCAACTTTTAGAAGGCGGATTAATTATTGCAGGTATATTACTCTTCTTTCTTGGTATAACAGGGCTTGTTCATCGAATCTTACGTTTATTTACACCCTTGGTTACAGGAACCTTTCTTTTAATATTATCTCTTCAGCTTAGTGGTGTGTTACTAAAAGGAATGATGGGATTACAAGGACCTGCAACTCATCCTGACTATACAACAGCTACTATTGCGCTCTTTGTTTTTGCCCTTATTACTTTCTTATCAATTAAAGGGAAAGGATGGATGAAAAGTTACGCTGTGTTACTTGGAATTTCATGTGGTTGGCTTTTGTATGCAGTATTAGGAAAATCATCTCATATGCCTTCACATACAACGCTAGTTAAGTTACCAGAGGTATTTGCTTGGGGGACACCTAGATTCGATATTGGAATGACTCTAACTGCAACTTTATTTACTTTTCTTTTAGTTGCAAATACAATTGCTGCTATTTCGGCTGTAAAACAAGTGGCTCCCCTATCTAAAGAAAATGAAAAGCAAACACTGAACCGTGGTGTATGGGTCGGAGGTATATCACATATTATCTCATCATTGTTCTCTACAATTGGAATTGTACCATTACCTGCATCAGCAGGATTCATTCAACTAACAGGTCAAAAAAAGGTGAAGTCGTTTCTTATAGCAAGTCTTATATTAGCAGGTATTTCTTTTATCCCCTCAATTGTAAACTTTATATCCTTGCTACCAGGTCCTATTGCTAATTCTGCACTTTTAGCTACATTTGTCCAAGTAATAGGCATTGCATTTCAATCCATTTTACGTGAAGAATTAAAGCAACGCCGATTAACTATATTAGGAATTTCATTATTAATCAGTTTGGATGTTTCTTCCAGAAAGTGCATTTAGCGGAGTTCCTTCTTCCTTACAATATGTTTTAAGTAACGGATTACTCGTAGGTACTATAATCGTTATTTTGCTAGAGCAGTTTTGGAAAGAGTAAAATTTGTGACTAAGTAAAAAAGCGCCCTGATTACAGGGCGCTTTTTTATACCTAATGACTAATACTAGCCGTTGGGTATAATGTTGTTCCTCCAATTGAAACTTTTATTTCATTTGTTAATGGAACATTTTGTTCATTAATAATTGTTCTCCACCATTCCCATGCAAGACCAGTACATTCTCTAGCTACGATTTTTATATTTTTTGAATTTGGTGGAAGAGGGATAACTGTAGAGTAATGAGCTGTTTTGTCTCTGCCGCTACCATCCCATGTTTTATGTGTTAGTACTTCTTTCCCATTTTGATCAAATGTGAATTCATCCCAAGATACATCAAATTGAGCAACGTAAGCACCGTAATGATCAAGTGTCATTTTAGCACTTGAATATTCTGTAGTTGTCGTCTCAATATAATCTGTATTGTTATGAACAGCAGCAGTTGCATTATCTTTTAAGAAAGTGCTTGTATATGAAATTGGATATGCTGGATTTTTAAGACTTAATTCAGCATTATCTTTAATGATATTTCGGATTTCATTGAAATCTTTAGTAACAACCTTGTTATGCTCTTTCGCATCTCCGCCTAATACTACAGCAGTAAAGGTACTTTCTTCAAAAATATCTTTATACTGTCCACTCGTTTCGACGCTGTTATTCTTAAGTAAGGCTTTAAAAGCAGCTTGTACATCTTTACTCTTAGATGTTGTTTCTAATTTTACATAAACAGTTCTACCATAAGCTACATTTGAAACCATAACAGGTGGAGCCGAATTGCTTACACCTTTACGAGTTAACTCACCAAAAGTAACACTATTATCAAAAAGATCGGATGGATTGTTAGGTAGTTCAGCACTTACGGTATAAAATATTTGCTTATATGCCGCTACCATCACTTTCTTCTCTCCATTTGCAACCGCATTAAAATCGATATTTAGACTGTTATCGAGATATTTAGCGTTAACGTTAAGGGCACTTGCGATTTGTGATTTACTATAAACCATAGATTCTGTATACTGCATTCTTGCAGGTAACGTATGTGTTTTAGAATACTTTTCATTCCAAGTAGATACTAAATCATCTACTGCTCCAGCCACATTACCATATGTCGGATTTTGGACAGTAATTGTATTTTCTTTTCTCATGCCAGGTAAGTCTATACTAATATTCAAAGGCTTTCTCTTAGCCACTAATAAACTCGGTTGATTGTCTGCAAAAGCTTTATTTGCAAGTTGTACCGCTCCTGGATACGTACGATTCACCACAGAATCAATAATCGAAATATCGACTGGTGAAGTTGTAATTGATTTTTTCTCACGTTCCACTACTACAAATTTACCATTTGAATTGATACTTTCTTTCGGAACAAAACTCTCTACCTTATCACCATTTACAGCTAAAACTTCTTGATTATTATATTTAAGATTTGCTATACCAGTATCAATGCCACTAGCATTTTTGGTTACATCAGTTGCATTACCTACTTGTGTTTCTGCGAAGGAAATAGATGAATAATTAATAGTGCATAGACTAACTAATAAACACGCAAGGAACTTTCTTCTTTTAGTGTTTTTCTTAATATTCAGAAAAATCACCCCGTTCTTTTTTTAGTAAGATATGATAATGATTGATAAATGATAGCTAACTAATAAACCTACATAAATGCTTTCAAAAGTTCTTGAATTAACGGGATTACGCCACCTATAAATTTCAAAACTGCCATTGCGATTTCCATATTATTTCCTCCTTTTTTATTGCTACGAAAATGTGATTTATCTTTATGCCCTCATTATAGTGACCCCCTACACTTTTATCAATACACTCTTATATGCAATATTACATACAAAAAAACAAGCTGAATTCTTATAAAAAGTTATACAGAGATAAATTTTTCGTTTGGTAAATACTTGAAAACACGAAACATTCCTTTGCATTTCATAAGTAATTTACAAGTTTATTGTTGGAAGCATCGCAGGACCGGAAGTAATGAAATACATGCAGAACTGTTACGAGCAGCCAGAAATATTAAGAGTTATCATGGGCAACCGCATTAAAAAAGCTGCTGCCTATAAAATATAGACAGCAGCTTTTTTTTGCATACTCATTTTGTAACTAATAAACAGCGATCGGCCCATAAGGACCATTAATAATCTCTATTTTTGTTTCAAAAATATCTGTCAAAAGTGTTGGGTCCATAACCTCTTCTACTGTTCCAAAAGCAGCAATTTGCCCATCTTTCATAGCACAAATTTTATCAGAGTATTTAGCTGCAAAATTTATGTCATGCATAACAGTCAAAATTGTTCTTCCGAATTCATTAGCTGCACGCCTCAAATGCTCCATCATTTGAACAGAGCGCGCAACATCAAGGTTGTTCAGAGGCTCGTCCAATAGCACATATTCAGTCTCTTGGCACAATACCATCGCTACATATGCCCTTTGTCTTTGACCACCAGAAAGCTCATCTAAATATCTATTCTCTAAACTAGTTAAATCTAAGAAATCGATATATTTAGAAATGATAACCTCATCTTCTTTAGTTAATCTTCCTTTTGAATAAGGAAAGCGCCCAAATCCAACTAGTTGTCTAACGGTAAGCCTCGTTACAAAATGATTTTCTTGTCGCAATATAGTCAAAATTTTTGCTAAGTCTTTTGATTTGGATTCAGAAACATCCATATTCGCTACTTGAATTTGGCCTTCATCCATATCTAAAAGTCTTCCAATCATCAATAGTGTCGTAGACTTTCCAGCACCATTTGGTCCAATTAAAGAAGTAAAGCCCGCTTTTGGTATTTCAATATCCAAAGGTCCTATTTTCACCTTATCAGTATAGAACTTTTTAACATTATCGATTTTTATCATAAAGCCCTCTTCCTTAAAACTATAGTTAAGAATATGATTCCACCAAATAATTCAATAATAACTGAAACTACACCTTGAGCATGGAATACATGATACATTAAAAAGTATGCACTCGTCATTATTAAAAACCCTATAGCAAAAGCCATTGGGAAAATATATCTATGATCATAAGTTGACGCCGCCTGATAACTCAAAGTTGCTACTAAAAAGCCGTAGAAAGTAAGTGGCCCAATTAGAGCTGTTGAGATAGACATTAAAATAGCTACTAACACAAGCGTATAAATTACACTAGGTTGATATTTAACCCCAAAAGAAGTAGCAACATCCTTTCCTAGTGACAAAACATTCAACTTCTTAGAATGAGCAAAAATTAATAACGCTACAATTATGATCATAGGAATTACAACAGGAAAATATGCAGGGTCTGCATGATTAACAGAACCAAATAATCTCGCTTGTAAAATATCAAATTCTGAAGGCGCAAGTAGTTTTCTCATAAAAGTTGACACAGAATTTAGCCCGGTACCAATAATAATTCCAACTAAAAGCATAAGTTGTAAATTCCCGTATTTACCGGAAAGTAACCACCCATAAAGTATCAAACTCATGAAGACCATCACAACAACTTGAAATAAAAATGATCCAATTCCATTAAAGTTTATTAATGCACTAGCACCAAAGAAGAATATTGTACTCGTTTGAATTGCTGAATAAAGTGATTCGAAACCTAAAAGTGAAGGAGTAATAATCTTATTATTTGTAATAGATTGGAAAGCGACTGTCGATAAACTATGGCAAACTGCAGCAATAATCATTGCAACAATAGCTACTATCCTTCTCTTAACAACCGGGATAAAAGAAGGTGAATCTATCGGAACTGGATTGTTATAAACTAAAAGTCCATATGAAGAAAGGAGACCTAAAGCAATCAATGTTGTCAGTACAATCCAATAACGTCTTGCCTCCTTCTTAGAACGAAAAGCACTAGCTGATCTACTTTCATTATGAAGGCTAGAATCGACTTCGACATTTTCTTTATTTCTATAATCTAATGTGATCATCGCAGCCTCCTTGGTTTTCTTCGTCTCAATAGAATAGTAATAAACACGACCGCTCCCACTGTTGCAAGTATTAAAGAAACAGGTAATTCAAACGGCTTTATAATTGTTCGAGAAATGATGTCACAGGCAGTGATTGTCCCCATTCCGATCACACATACCCAAGGTAAATTACTCCTAAGATCATCCCCTCTAAACATGGAAACAATGTTTGGAACAATTAATCCCAAGAAAGGTAAGTTTCCAATAACAGCTGCAACAATTCCAACAGCAACAGAGATAAGACCAGTCCCAAAAAGAACAATTCTATTGTAATTAACTCCAAGGCTTGTTGCGACATCTTCTCCTAGTCCAGCTAAAGTCAATCTATTAGCATACATAAAAATAAACAAAGTAACGATAACAATCAGCCATAAATATTCATATCTTCCCACCTGAACAGTAGCAAATGAACCTACGAACCAAGTTTCAATACTTTGCGTCATTTGAAAAAGGAGTCCCAAAAAAGTAGACACTGCAGAAATAACTGCTCCAAGCATCAATCCAATAATTGGAACAATTAAAGAAGAACGAAGTTTAACTCTTCTTAAAAATAAAAAGAAAATCATAGTTCCTATAAAAGAAAAAATGATTGCACCAGTCATTCTTTGAACTAAAGTCGGGGCAGGAAATAATAAATATACAAAAAGCAGGCCTAAGCCTGACCATTCAATCGTCCCCGTTGTAGTAGGTTCAACAAAACGATTCTGTGTAATTAATTGCATTACGAGCCCTGCCATTGCCATTGCAGCTCCAGTAAGCATTAATGCAACTGTTCTCGGAACACGAGTGATGAAAAACATCTCCATTCCGTCCTCTTGTCCACGTATATCATAAACTCCAGTAAACAGTGATATAATCCCTAAAATTATAACAACTATAACCGCTATTATAAAAGGTTTTGTCCATATTTTATTGTGATTATAAAACTGGGGTTGAGAAATATTCTCAACCCTAGAAATCATATTTTTTGACACTGTTTCGTACCCCTTTACACTACTTAGCTAAAGTTTTTGCAAGATTTCCAAATAACTCTATATAAGTCTGAATTGATTCATTTGTGTAAGTATCTGCTGGTGCATAAATAACTTGTTTTTTAGAAACAGCAGTTGTATTTTGAAGAGCTGGTGATTTAGAAATAACATCCTGAGCAGGAGCTGACTTAGCTGCATCAGATGTTGCAGCATCACGATCTAATACGAAAAGCCAATCAGGATTTGTTTGTGCGATAGCTTCAACAGAAACGTCATCACCTTTATGACCTGCAGTAGAATTCGAAACTTCTAATGCTGGAGTCCAACCGAAAATTTCATACATAGGTCCCCAAACGCGACCAGAGTGCGGCGCAGCAAAGCCAATATTTCCACCAGTAACGATAACACTCATAACTTTATCTTTTCCGTTATAAGCAGATTTTGCTTTTTCAATAGATTTATCGAAATCAGCTACTAATTGTTTAGCTTCTTTATCTTTAGCAAAGATTTTTCCTAAAGTAGTTGTAGAATCTTTAAGTCCTTTTACTAAGTTTTCTCCAGGCTTAGTAGCCTTCTCAGAAACATCAAAATTAAGATCAATAACAGCTGCATTTGGCACTAATTTTTTGATTTCTTCGTAATGATCAGCAAATCTTTGACCAACGATTACAAGGTCAGGGTTTGCCGCTGCAATAATTTCAAGATTTGGTTCGCGGTGATTCCCGATATTTTTAACTGAATCATCCTTTTTATATGCTGAATCCGCAGGCATGATATCCTTTGGAGCAGCCGCTAATTTAATTCCCCAATCAGCTAAAGTTTCAAACGTTCTATTATCTAAAGCAACTACATTCTTTGGATTTACAGGGACTTTAACAGTTCCATGAGCATCAGTGATTTCAACCGTTTTTGGTTTATCACTACTATCACCTTTATTAGCTTTCGAAGTTTCCTTACTTGAATCTGAGCAAGCTACTAACATTAAAGTGAAAATTGCTAGAATACTTACTAATTTTAAAAGCATAGTTTTTTTCATACGTATACTCCTTATTATGTAATTTAGTTCGAAAATGATGACGTCCATAGATTGAATTAGATAGTAACTTTCATGTATCTAAATTGCTATTGATAATCATTTTCATTTGAACATCCTGTAAATAAGTATAGTCATTAATTCTGTGAAAATCTTGTGAATGGTGTGAGTTAATCAAATTAAACATAAATTAGATACAACCTCATCTAATGCGCACCAGAGTCAGTCCACACACGTGCTAATCAATAGATTGAGCACCTTATGAACCATGATTTCTACTGCAAAACAATGACCATTTCCTAATAGCAATCTTCTTTTTATAGTTTCCTTCTTTTCATATTTCACAGAAACTATTTTATTATCTTATTTTTATCATTCAACCATTGAATAGCCTCTGCCATGTATCGTTTGAATATACCTGTCTCTCTTCTCACACTTTAACTTTTTTCTTACATACCCAATATATAAGTCTACTACATTTGGATTCACTACTACGTTATATCCCCAAACTTGATTTAAAAGCATTTCACGGCTCAATATTGTATTTTTATTCTTAATTAAAAATACAAGTAAATCGTACTCGCGCTTCGTAAGCGAGAGATTTTCGCTACCTTTTTTCACAATATTGCTAGATGTATCAACAAAGAGATCTTTAAATTGAAAAAAGTTTGTCTCATTTTGCTGGATATAGTCAGTTCTCCTTAAAATAGCTTGAACCCTTGCTACTAATTCTTCTTTCACAAATGGTTTTCTAATATAATCATCTGCTCCTGCTTGTAGCCCTGCTATGCAATCCTTACTAGAAATATTGTCAGTCACAATAATGATCGGTGTCGTTTTAACAAGTCGTATTTGTCTACAAATTTCTGGTCCCGATATACTTAATGAATCCCAATCCAATATGATAATATCCCAATCTTGTTCATATGCTATATTTAAACCTTGGTTTTCATTGTGAAGTTTTAAAATGAAATGGCCCTCTTGCGTTAAACCGCTTACGATTTTTTTTGCTAAAGACCGTTCATTCTTAATTACTAACACCTGCCTCACCGATGGTTCACCTCTACTTCAATTTATCTCAAAAAAACATTTTTAAATTTATAAATATGAAACCCCTAAAAAAGGCCATTGTAACAGCTTATTAGGAGAACTCTATATAATCTTACAATAGATGTGAATAGAAACACAAAGGATATGAAGATTTAAATACATATTATGTAATCATTAAAGGTAGCTATAGTATATACCTGTTTATCAGCAATAACTATTTCTTCATTTTCTGTTTCAGGGGTACCGCCCTCCCCCTCATCAACTTAAGCATTTTATAAAACCACAAAACAAAAAGAACCATAACCTCGCCAATTTGGAAAAGTTATGGTTCATATCATACAAAATAAAAAAACCACCAAATATGTATTGGTGGAGACGGTGGGAGTCGAACCCACGTCCAAAAATATCGGCACTTAAGCTTCTACGAGTGTAGTCGATATATTAGCATTTCGCGAACTCTTCGGCCTATCGACAGGCTTCCAAGTTGCTAGTCTGATTGTTCTCTTCCTTCGCCCTCAGACGGCGAACTCCGGCGTAGTCCACTTAGTTTGAGTCCCTTACCCTACCACATGGACGATGGAGGGAGGAACCTTTAGTGCAATTAAGCAGCTAAAGAAAGATTGTTTTGTTTGCCAATTATAGGCTTTGACGTTTTAACGAGGCCGATCCCCTCGACTCGCAACCTAAGCTCGAACTATCCCTGTCGAATCCGTAACGTCCCCATGATAAAAATGGAGCATACGAAGAAATATCGTGATAACTACTAAGAGCTGTTTTTCAATGTGCAACAATCTTACATAAGTTATTATAACATACGCGCGTCGTTTTACAAATGTAAATATCTGTATTACATCTTTTGACGATCACGGAACGCGCGTGCAATTTCACGTTTTGCTTCTTTTTCTTTTAAATCGTTACGCTTATCATATTGCTTTTTACCTTTTGCTAAACCAAGTGCCATTTTCGCGAATCCATTTTTTAAATAAATTCTAACTGGAACTAATGCATAGCCTGTTTCTTTTGAAGCACCCGTTAACTTCTCAATTTCTTTTTTATGAAGAAGTAACTTTCTCGTGCGAAGCGGATCATGGTTGAAACGATTCCCTTGCTCATATGTACTAATATGCATATTATGTACCCATACTTCACCATTATGCACACGTGCAAACGCATCTTTCAAGTTCACGCGTCCAGCGCGAATCGACTTAATTTCCGTTCCTTGAAGGACAAGCCCTGCCTCGTATGTTTCTTCGATGAAATAATCATGAAATGCTTTTTTATTTTGTGCAATAACCTTACCTGTACCTTTTGGCATATAACGTCCCTCCTCTATTTTTACTATTGTAACAAATGTTAATAAAAAGCGAAAGTGGCTCGCTCAGAATGTGAGGTGGATGGAGCTTCTGACCTTGAGGCGCTCTTTGCCTCTCGGGAAGAAGCGAAGCCGCCGAACATTCTAGCCACTGTAGCTGGATTCCAACAAAAAGCGAAAGTGGCCCGCTCTCAAGCCACCAATAAAAAAGAAAAAGCCCCGCTTTTCATCAAAGCGAAGCCCTCCTTTTCTTACTTACGCTTTTTCTTTTTCTTCTTGAATCCTGGTACATTTTCGAAGAATGCTTTTTTCTTCTTACCGTTACCATCTTTTTTCCCTGGCTGACTAGCGGACGTGGAAGTGGAAGCAGAAGCTGATCCTCTTCCTTTTCCTTTGCCACCACGGTCGAATTTTCTACCTGTACCACGTTCTCCGCCGCGCTCATCACTGCGCTCGCTACGTCCACCGCGTTTCTTTCTGCCTGTTCTTGGCTGTTCGATAACGACTGGACGATCTTTGAACTTACGACGAGGCGTACCTTTCATGCCAACGATTTCAAAGTCGATTGCACGCTCGTCTTTATTTACGTTAATAACGCGAATTGTAATTTCGTCTCCGATGCGGAATACGTTACCTGTACGTTCTCCGATCATTGCAAAATGTTTCTCGTCATAACGGTAGTAATCATCTGTTAAGTAGCTAACATGTACAAGACCTTCAATTGTATTTGGAAGCTCTACGAATAAACCGAAGTTTGTTACAGAGCTAATCATACCATCATACTCTTCGCCGATTTTATCAACCATATACTCTGCTTTTTTCATTTCGTCTGTTTCACGTTCTGCTTCAACTGCACGGCGTTCCATATTAGAAGAATGCTCTGCAATTTCAGGTAAGTTTTCACGCCATTTTGCTTGTGTTTCGTTGTCAACTTTACCGTTAATGATGTATTCACGAATTAATCTATGAACGATTGTATCTGGGTAACGACGAATTGGTGATGTGAAATGTGTGTAGAACTCAGTTGATAAACCGAAATGTCCTAAGCTATCCGCATCGTAACGCGCTTGCTTCATTGAACGAAGCATTACTGTTGAAATAACTACTTCTTCAGGCTGTCCTTGAACCATTTCAAGAATTTGTTGCAGCGCACGAGGATGTATTTCATTCGCACGTCCTTTTACTGCATATCCGAAGTTTGTTACAAACTCGAAGAAACGTTCCAGCTTATCTTCTTTCGGATCTTCATGGACACGGTACATGAATGGTACGTTCATCCAGTGGAAATGCTCTGCTACTGTTTCGTTCGCAACAAGCATAAATTCTTCAATTAACTTCTCTGATACAGAACGATCACGCATGACAACATCTGTCGGTTTACCTTCTTCATCTACTAATACTTTCGCTTCTTTAAAGTCAAAGTCGATTGCACCGCGGCGCATACGTTTTTCACGTAAAATCTGCGCCAATTGACCCATCTCTTTAAACATCGGTACGAGCGGCTCATAGCGTTTGATTAACTCTTCGTCCTCATCTTCTAAAATGCTTCTTACGTCAGCATACGTCATACGCTCTGTCGTTTTAATCACACTTTGGAAAATCTCATGCTTTACAACATCACCTAAGTTGTTGATTTCCATTTCACAAGATAACGTCAGACGGTCTACTTTCGGGTTTAACGAACAAATACCGTTAGATAGACGATGCGGAATCATCGGAATTACACGGTCAACAAGATATACACTCGTTGCTCTTTCCGCTGCTTCTACATCAATTGGAGAACCTTCTTGAACGTAATGACTTACATCCGCAATATGAACGCCAAGCTTGTAGTTACCGTTCTCGAGCTTCGTTACTGTAACAGCGTCATCTAAATCTTTCGCATCTGCACCGTCAATCGTTACAATCATTTGGTCACGCAGGTCACGGCGATCTTTTAAATCTTCTTCTGAAATCGTTTCTGGTACACTGTTTGCATGCTCCATCACTTCTTCAGGGAATACTAAAGGTAGATGATGTTTATGAATAACTGATAAAATATCTACTCCTGGATCATTTTTATGACCTAGAATTTGAATAACTTCACCTTCTGCACTTAAACGATTCTCTGGATAGCTCGTAATTTTCACAACTACTTTATGGCCTTCTACAGCACCCATTGATGCACTTTTCAAGATAAAGATATCACTCGTCCAGCGCTTATTGTCAGGTACAACAAATCCAAAGTTTTTCGATTCTGTATATGTACCAACTAGTTCTTTCGTGCCGCGCTCTAAAATACGTACAATTGAACCTTCTTGGCGTGATCCACTTGATTGTGCGCTAACACGCGCTAATACTGTATCGCCATGAAGTGCACCGTTTAACTCTGTAGGTGGGATGAAAAGATCATCATCTCCCGTTTTCTTCTCTTCTGGTACAACGAATGCAAAGCCACGTGCATGTCCAATTAATTTACCGCGTACTAAATTCATCTTTTCAGGAAGACCGTAACGGTTACTACGTGTGCGAATAACAAGTCCCTTCTCTTCCATCATTACAAGTGCCTTTACAAAATCTTTAAAGCCCTCAGACCCTTCAATTCCAAATGCCTCTTCTAACTCTTGTATTGTTAACGGTTTATACGCTTCTTCTCTCATAAATAACAACAACTTATCAATATTTTCTTGTATGATTTCTTCCAAGCAGAAATACCTCCTTTAAACCCTTATATTATTTAGTGTATCCGAAAGACTGGGGATGTATAAAGCGAAAATTTAATACTCCCCTAATGATTTTTACAGTTTTCACAAAAAATTCCTTATGAAAAAAAGAGGCAACTAGATCTTACCAATCTAGTTGCTCCAAGAAGTTATATACATCCTCATGTAGCTCGTCACGTTGCTTATCAAGTGTAATGACATGCGTAGAGTCTTCATACCATTTAATGTCTTTTAACGTAGATTCTACACCGTTATAAATAATGTTAGCACTATCTGTATTAATCATTTCATCATGACGTGCTTGTACAACAAATGTAGGTGCATAAATCATATCCACATTGTTACGTACGTCAGCAATTAATTGTTGTAATGCTTTTAATGTATTCATCGGTGTCTTTTGGAATTCCAACATTTCTTGTTCGATTTGCTCTGGTGATTTTTGCTCACGGTTTTTATATTCGCGGGCATATGCCAATATACCTTGGTACATCGTTTCTTCACTCTTAATATACATTGGTGCACACATTGGTACTACACCTAAAACAGGTACTGTATAACCTAATTTTAAAGAAAATACGCCGCCAAGTGATAATCCAACAACAGCAATTTTCTCAAAGCCTTTATCTTTTAAAAGCTGATATGCCTCCATTACGTCTTGCCACCAATCTTCAGGACCTGTATGAACAAGCTCTTCTGGTGGTACACCGTGCCCTTTATAAATTGGCGCATGACAAGTGTAGCCTTTCTTCTCTAAGAAACGCCCTAACATACGTACATCAGCTGAGTTTCCTGTGAAACCATGTAGTAATAAAACAGCGCGGTCTCCACCCTCAAATGTAAATGGTTTCGGAGATGCTAATTTCATCATGTACTTCTCCTCTTTCTCTTCTGTAATCTAGTCGTATTCTTTCTATATCTAGTGTACCATATTTATATTTCTATAATCTAATTAGAAACATCTTTCAAATGGCAAAATAAAAAAAGAAGAACCATTAGTACATCTTACTAACGCTTCTTCTTTCAATTCTATAAATTTAAGTACGTAACAGCAATTGTTAATACGAAGAATAGAACAGCTAAAACAATTGTAATACGGTTTAATACCGCTTCAATTCCACGTGCTTTTTGCTTACCAAATAATTGCTCTGCACCGCCTGAAATTGCACCTGAAAGGCCTGAGCTATTACTAGACTGCATAAGTACCATAACAATCATTAAAATCGATACAATAATAAGTAAAACGGATAATAACGTATGCACTTGGCGTACCTCCTACAAAGATTCAGTTATTTTAACTGTAGCATAAATTCTATAGAAAAGCGAGAGCTATAGAGTCGCTCTCGCTTTTCTTCTATTACATAAACATCATTGCAAATAACGGCCCGAGCAAACATGTCAAAATTGCTGTTAATGTCATTGTTACCGATCCAATAACACCTTCATGTTCATTATTTTTCATCGCTCTCATTACACCCATAATATGAGAAGCACATCCAAATCCGATACCTTTACCAACTGAGTTTGTAACGCGGCTCCATTTTAATAAAAGTGGGCCGGTAATCGTTCCAGTAATACCTGCGATAACAACGAAAGCTGCTGTTAATGACGGTACACCACCAACTTGCTCTGAAACACTCATCGCAACTGGCATTGTCACCGACTTTGGTAAAGAAGATAAAATTAAGCTTTTATCTGTTCCCATAAGTGATGCAATGGCAAAATCACTTGCGATTGCAACTGTTGTCCCTACTAATACGCCACCAGCAATCGGTACAACATATTTTTGCAGAACGTGACGTTGCTTATAAAGAGGAATTGCAAATGCTACAACACCGGGTCCGAGCAGTTTTGCAATCCAGCCACCACCGCTTTCCATATAATGTTGATATGGTATATCAAGCATGATAAATAAGAAAGCCATTAATCCTGTTGCTACAAGCATTGGAATGGTGAATGGTGTTGGAAATAATTTATAGATTTTTTTAGATAATTGGTATAATAGCACCGTAAAAAGAACCCAACCGATTCCGATTAATATTTGGCTCATCGCGACTCTCTTTCCTTTCTATTCGCAAGATATTGTCCTGTATGTCCTGCGACAATAATAATTAAAAATGTACTCGCTACAATTGTAATGAAAAGAGAAATTCCTTTACTCATAAAAAAAGCACCGTAATTCATTAGGCCAAGTGTTGGCGGAATTAATAAAAACGGCATAATAGCAACGAGTGTTTCTGCTCCTAAATCGAACCATTTCACTGGAAGGACTTTTAGGCTAAGTAAAACAAGTAAGAGGAACATTCCAATCAAACTTCCTGGAATCGGAATATTTAACACTTCTTGTAACCAAGTTCCAACCATATACAAGACGTAAAGAGCAGCAATTTGGACAAGAATCTTTGTAAATTTCATGTTCATCATCCCTCATGTTTATACGATCTTCTCTTAATATCTTTATCATAGTATAAATTGTAAAAAGCTGCAATTTATCAACTTGACAGCAAAAACAGCTTATGTTAGACGCTTACAACCTTGATATGACTGGATTTCCGCATAGAAATTAAGTCAAAAACCTTGACCTAATATAAAAAGTTTTTATTTTCTGAATTTATAACGTTGTTATTTCAATAAAATAATCTTTTTATCCTTAAGCTTACATATATATAAAGTGAAACTTTCATTAGTGGTGGTTTTCTTCATCCCTACAATCAGGCTTTTACGGGATAAACAAGATAGGTGGTGAACATATGCCAAAAAAAGTTCTTATTTTTTGTGATCCTGGGATTGATGATACGATGGCTCTCCTCTTAGCATTCTTTATTGATGAAATAGAAATCGTCGGCATTGTTGCTGATTACGGCAATGTTCCAAAAGAAATGGCCGTACAAAACGCTCATTTTCTTAAGAACGAAGCAAAGGATAGAAATATCAAGATATTTGGTGGATCAGAACGCCCACTTACTGGCGCCCCTCCTGCTTTCTTTACGGAAGTACACGGGAAACAAGGGCTCGGGCCAATTATTCCAAAGGGACATGTGACTAACGGAGAAATGGAGAATTTTTTCGAAGTCATTCCTCTTATTGAACAGTATAAAGATGAATTAATCATTGTTAGTTTAGGCAGACTTACCTCCCTAGCAATTTTATTCATCTTATGTAAACAGCTCATGAAGCAAGTTAAATCTTACTACGTAATGGGCGGTGCCTTTTTACATCCTGGTAATGTTACCCCTATTTCCGAAGCAAACTTTTATGGCGATCCTACTGCTGCTAATATAGTCCTTCAATCCTCACCTAACATGTACATCTATCCATTAAACGTCACTCAGTATTCCATCATTACACCAGAAATGGCTGAATACATTGAAGCAAAAGGAAAAGCCCCACTCGTCAAACCGTTATTCAATCATTATTACTACGGATATTATAAAGACGCCTTACCGCATTTAAAGGGGAGCCCCTTCCATGACACAATGCCAATACTCGCTTTACTTGATAACTCTATGTTTACATATCACAAGTCACCTATCGTTGTCATGACAGAATCTTATGCACAAGGAACAAGCATAGGGGAATTTCGTTCTTTAGGAGAATCTAAGCCATTTATTGATTGGCCGAGTCATCAAATCGCAATTGATTTTGATTATAACTGCTTCTTTAAACATTTCATGTCACTTATGACGGGTGAGCAATTTTAACATAAAAAAACAGACCGTGATTTCTCACGGTCTGTCGTTATTTTCTACAATTATCGTTTGATGTTGTAGAAAGATTTGATACCATCGTAAACAGCGATTTCGCCTAGTTCGTCTTCGATGCGTAATAATTGGTTGTACTTAGCAATACGGTCAGTACGGCTCATAGAACCAGTTTTGATTTGGCCAGCGTTAGTTGCAACTGCGATGTCAGCGATTGTAGCATCTTCAGTTTCACCAGAACGGTGAGATACAACTGCTGTGTAACCAGCACGTTTAGCCATTTCGATAGCTTCGAAAGTCTCAGTTAAAGTACCGATTTGGTTAACTTTAATTAAGATTGAGTTAGAGATACCTTTTTCGATACCTTCAGCAAGTTTTTGAGTGTTAGTTACGAATAAGTCGTCACCAACTAATTGTACTTTATCACCGATACGCTCAGTTAATAATTTGTGACCATCCCAGTCGTTTTCGTCTAAACCATCTTCGATAGAGATGATTGGGAAGTCTTTGCAAAGCTCTTCGTAGAAATCAACCATTTCTGCAGAAGTTAAGCCAGTACGGCCTTCGCCTGCAAGGTCATATTTACCAGTTTCTTTGTTGTAGAACTCAGAAGAAGCAACGTCCATTCCTAAGAATACGTTCTCGCCAGCTTTGTAACCAGCTTTTTCGATAGCTTCGATGATTACTTCTAATGCTTCACGGTTAGAACCAAGGTTTGGAGCGAATCCACCTTCGTCACCTACTGCAGTGTTAAGACCTTTGTCATGTAATACAGCTTTAAGTGCATGGAATACTTCAGCACCCATACGGATTGATTCTTTGAATGTTGGAGCACCAACTGGTAAGATCATGAACTCTTGGAAGTCTACGTTGTTATCAGCGTGAGAACCACCGTTGATGATGTTCATCATTGGAGTTGGTAATTGTTTTGCATTGAATCCACCAAGGTAACGGTATAATGGAAGACCTACGAAGTCAGCTGCTGCGTGAGCTACTGCCATAGATACACCAAGGATAGCGTTAGCGCCTAGTTTACCTTTGTTTGGAGTGCCATCTAATTCGATCATAGCACGGTCGATACCAGCTTGGTCAGTTACGTCGAAACCAACGATTTCTGGAGCGATTGCTTCGTTAACGTTGTTTACTGCATTTAGAACACCTTTACCAAGGTAACGAGATTTGTCACCGTCACGTAATTCTACTGCTTCGTGCTCACCAGTAGATGCACCACTTGGTACGATAGCGCGTCCGAAAGCGCCGCTTTCTGTGTAAACTTCTACTTCTACAGTTGGGTTACCACGAGAGTCAAGGACTTCGCGAGCATAAACATCAATAATTGTTGACATAATAAATTCTCTCCTTTTTATATAAGCAAATTATTTAATAATTGTTTTACCTGTCATTTCTTTCGGTTGTTCCACATTTAAAAGCGTAAGCATTGTTGGAGCGATATCTCCTAAAATACCACCTTCACGAAGCTCTACATCATTTTTTGTAACGATGAAAGGAACCGGGTTAGTTGTATGAGCTGTCATTGGTCCACCATCAGCAGTTAACTCCTGATCAGCATTACCATGGTCAGCAGTAATAAGTGCTACACCATCTTTTGCAAGAATCGCTTCTACAACTTTTCCTAAACATTCGTCAGTTGCTTCTACTGCTTTAATTGTTGGTTCCATCATCCCAGAATGGCCAACCATATCACAGTTTGCAAAGTTAAGAATGATAACATCATGTTTATCATTTTCGATTTCATTTACTAAAGCGTCCGTTACTTCGTAAATGCTCATTTCAGGTTTCAAGTCATACGTTGCAACCTTCGGTGAGTTAATTAAAATACGCTCTTCTCCTGGGAATTCAGCCTCACGACCACCGCTAAAGAAGAATGTAACGTGCGGATACTTTTCAGTTTCCGCGATGCGAAGTTGCTTTAATCCCGCTTGCGCAACAACTTCACCTAATGTGTTATCAAGGTTCATTGGCTTGAATGCCACGTAACCATCTACAGTTTCACTGAAATGTGTCATACAAACGAATTCAGGAATGTGAGGTACTTTTTCACCACGATCGAACTCACGGAAGTCTTCGTTTGTAAATACACGAGCAATTTGAATTGCACGGTCTGGACGGAAGTTATAGAAGATAACTGCATCATCATCATTGATTGTTGCAACTGGCGTGTTATCTTCGTTAACAATTACAGACGGCAATACGAATTCATCATAGATACCGTTCGCATAAGAGTCTTCTACACACTCTTCTGCTGATTTATAAGTAGGGCCTTCACCATTCACCATAGCACTGTAACATTTTTCTACGCGATCCCAACGCTTGTCACGGTCCATAGAGTAATAACGACCAGAGATAGTCGCGAATTGTCCTACTCCTGTTTCTTTAATTACTTCATTTGTTGCATCGATATAACCTTTTGCTGTTTGTGGTCCAACATCGCGGCCGTCTAAGAATGCATGGATATAAACTTTCTCCACGCCTTCTTTTGCTGCTAAGCGAAGAAGAGCAAACATATGGTTCATGTGACTGTGCACACCACCATCAGAAAGTAAACCGAATAAATGAAGAGCAGTACCTTTTTCTTTTACGCTTTTAATTGCATTTTGGAAAGTTTCGTTCTGATCGAACTCACCTTCACGAATTGCAACGTTTACGCGTGTTAAGCTTTGATATACAATGCGGCCAGCACCGATATTTAAGTGACCAACCTCAGAGTTACCCATTTGACCTTCTGGAAGGCCTACTTCCTCACCACAAGCTGTAAGCGTTGTATGAGGGAATTTGTTCCAGTAACCATCAAAATTAGGTTTCTTAGCTTGTGCTACAGCATTCCCATGAGTTTCTTCACGTAGTCCGAAACCATCAAGAATGATTAAAGCTGTTGGCTTTCTCATTTTACCGCCCCCAGAAGACCTAAGAACGAAGCAGGCTCTAAGCTAGCACCGCCAACTAAAGCGCCGTCGATGTCAGATTGTGCCATATACTCTTTAATGTTTTCTGGTTTTACGCTACCGCCGTATTGAATACGAACAGCTTCTGCAGCTTCTGTAGAAACAGCTTCTGCAACAACTTTACGGATGTGCGCACATACTTCGTTTGCATCTGCAGAAGAAGAAGATTTACCTGTACCGATAGCCCAGATTGGCTCATAAGCGATAACAGTTGCTTTAACTTGCTCTTCTGTTAAACCTGCAAGTGCTTTTGTCACTTGACCTGCTACTAGATCAAATGTTTTTCCGCTTTCGCGCTCTTCTAAAGTCTCACCACAACATACGATTGGTGTTAAACCATGTTCAAATGCTGCAAGAGTCTTTTTGTTTACTGACTCATCTGTTTCAGCAAACATTTCACGACGCTCAGAGTGGCCAAGTACTACGTAGCCTACTTTTAAGTCGCTAAGTGCTACTGGGCTAATTTCGCCAGTGAATGCACCATTTTTTTCGAAGTGCATGTTTTGTGCACCTACTTGTAAATCAGTTCCTTCAGTTGCTGCTACTAAACGCTCTAAAAATAGAGCTGGAGAGCAAACTACTGCATCAACAGCTGAAGCTGCTGGGATTTGACCTTTAACTTCCTCTACGAAGCTAACTGCTTCAGATAGAGTTTTATTCATTTTCCAGTTACCTGCGATAATTGGTTTACGCATGCTTTGCACCGTCCTTTTTCTTTGGCTGCTACTTATTTGTCGTTAAGACAAACTACACCTGGAAGCTCTTTGCCTTCCATGAATTCTAATGACGCACCGCCGCCAGTAGAAATGTGGCTCATTTTATCAGCCATACCGAATTTTTCAACAGCTGCTGCAGAGTCACCACCGCCGATAACAGAGTATGTATCTTCTGCATCTGCTAATGCTTGTCCTACTGCTTTTGTACCTTCTGCGAATGGAGTCATTTCGAATACACCCATTGGTCCATTCCATACAACAAGCTTAGAATTTTTAATTACATCTGCATAAATTTCACGTGTTTTAGGACCGATGTCCACGCCTTCCCAAGTAGAAGGGATAGAGTCGATACCTACGATTTGAGTTGTTGCAGTTTCAGAGAATTCCTCTGTGATTACAACATCAACTGGCATGTAGAAGTTTACGCCTTTTTCTTTTGCAAGTTGCATAAATTCTTTAGCTAGTTCGATCTTGTCGTCTTCACATAGAGATAGACCAATTTCATGACCTAAAGCTTTAACGAATGTGTAAGCAAGTCCGCCACCGATGATTAAGTTATCTACTTTGTCTAATAGATGACGAATTACACCGATTTTATCTTTTACTTTCGCACCACCGATGATAGCTGTGAATGGACGTTCTGGGTTAGAAAGTGCTTTTCCAAGTACATCTAACTCTTTTTCCATTAATAATCCAGATACTGCTGGTAGGTAGTCTGCGATACCTGCTGTAGAAGCGTGAGCACGGTGAGCTGCACCGAATGCATCGTTTACGAAGATATCAGCAAGAGCTGCAAATTCTTTCGCAAGTTCTGCATCGTTCTTTTCTTCGCCCGCATAGAAACGTACGTTTTCAAGAACTAATACGTCGCCTTCGTTCATTGCTGCAACCATTTCTTGTGCAACTGGTCCGAATGCTTCGTCTGCTTTTTTAACATCTTTACCAAGAAGCTCGCCTAAACGTGCTGCTACTGGAGTAAGACGTAATTCTTCTACTGCTTGACCTTTTGGGCGGCCTAAGTGACTTGCTAAAATAACTTTCGCACCTTGCTCTACTAAATATTGAATTGTAGGAAGAGCTGCACGGATACGAGTTTCATCTGTAATTTTGCCTTCTTTCATAGGTACGTTGAAATCAACGCGGCAAAATACACGCTTACCTTTTAAATCTACGTCACGAATTGATTTTTTGTTCATTGGATTTCCCTCCGACTACTAGTTAGGATTGACAAAACCCACTCAAAAGCTTAACACATTTGCTTTTAAAACGAAAGAAGAGAGAGAGGGAACAAACCCTCTCCCTCGTTTTGTCATTGATTACTTATATAATTAAGAATTAAAGACCTTTAGAAGTCATGTATGCTGCTAGGTCTACTACGCGGTTAGAGTAACCAGTTTCGTTATCGTACCAAGAAAGTACTTTAACCATGTTACCTTCCATTACCATTGTAGATAATGCATCGATTGTAGAAGAAGCTGTACATCCGTTATAGTCGATAGATACTAATGGCTCTTCGCTGTATCCAAGGATACCTTTTAATTCGCCTTCAGCTGCTGCTTTGAATGCTGCGTTTACATCTTCAACTGTTACTTCTTTGTCAAGTTCAACAACTAAGTCAACAAGAGAAACGTTAGCAGTTGGAACACGTACAGCGCCACCGTTTAATTTACCTTTAAGTTCTGGTAATACTAATGCTACAGCTTTAGCTGCACCAGTAGATGTTGGGATCATGTTTTCAGCTGCTGCACGAGCACGACGTAAATCTTTGTGTGGTAAGTCTAAGATTTGTTGGTCGTTAGTGTAAGAGTGAATTGTTGTCATCATTCCGCGTTTTACGCCGAATTTTTCGTTTAATACTTTAGCGAATGGAGCTAGACAGTTTGTAGTACAAGAAGCGTTAGATACTACGTTGTGGTTAGCTGCATCATATTGTTCGTGGTTAACACCCATAACTACAGTGATATCTTCGTCAGAAGCTGGAGCTGAGATGATAACTTTCTTAACTGATCCACCTAAGTGTTTTTCAGCGTCTGATTTTTTAGTGAAACGGCCAGTAGATTCTACTACTACTTCTACTCCGTAGTCGCTCCATGGTAATTGAGCTGGGTCACGCTCAGCGATAACTTTAATTTCTTTACCGTTAACAACGATGCTGTTTTCGTTAGCAGATACTTCTGCATTTAAAGTTCCGTGAACTGTGTCATATTTTAAAAGGTGAGCTAATGTTTTAGCATCTGTTAAGTCGTTGATTGCTACTACTTCTACCTCAGAGTTGTTAAGAGCTGCGCGGAATACGTTACGTCCGATACGTCCAAATCCATTAATACCAATTTTAGTCATTTGAATTTCCTCCTTGGGGGATTATATTAAAGGGTAATACCCTTTGTTAACTGTTTTGCTGCACCTTCATCTGTAATTAGAATTGAAGTGTGCCCTTGTTTAATTACAGCCTGTATTGCCTTTGCCTTTGAAGAACCTCCAGCGACTGCAACAACGTGAGATACATGTTGTAAATCCTCAAGTTGCATACCAACTGTTCTTACTTTATGAACAACATTTCCTTGTTCATTAAAGTAGTAACCGAAAGCTTCGCCTACTGCTTCGCTTGCTTGAATCTTTAACCAATCTGCTTCTGAAGTATTTCTGCGACGTGCCATTGTTAACGCATCACCTATTCCATGAATGACGATATTGGAAGATCGAATCAACTCAAGAACTTCTTTCACGGAAGGCTCTGTCACAATAGACGCATATGCTTCGCTACTAACATGGTCTGGAACATACAATAAGCGATAATTACTCATCGTATTTTGTGCCATCTTGGCACAAATGGTATTGGCTTCTAATTCGACACCCTCTCCAATTCCACCACGCGCTGGGACAAATAGCATATGTAAATCTTTGCAATCAAGCTGCATCATGTCCGCAGCAGCAGCTAGCGTAGTTCCTCCAGCCACAGCAACGATATTATTCGCTGTCAGACGGTCTTTTATACAAGTCACACAAGCACGGCCCATCTCCAGTTTGACCCAAGGTGATTCATCACTATCACCAGGGACAACGAAAACTTCATCCAAGTCTAATGTTTCCTTAAGTTGCTTTTCTAAAACCTTTAACCCGGAAATTTCTTTCATAAAGTCTTCCAAAGCAAGAACTAAAGCTGTTCCTTCTTCTGTCAAAGTCATTCCAGAAGAAGCGACGTGAACTAAGTTTTGTTCTTTCAAAACTTGAACTTCACTTCGCAATACTCGTTCTGTCATACCGAGACTTGCTGACAAGTTTCTTCTTCCAATCGGCTGCATGAGCCTAATGTATTGAAGAATTTGCATTCTCGTTTGCATAACAGGTAGCAGATCAGGTAATAATTTTTTTGTGTTCTGAATCCATGAGCGCATATCTTTTCTCCTCACTACATTGGTTCATTTTTCCTCGTTGTTCACTTTACGTCCCGTAGTGACATTTTGTGTCCCACATAGGTTAAAAAAATAATCCCTGCTACGTGTATTATTGTAACAGGAGATAGAAACTTATTCAACTCTTAACTGCATTCTTTATATAGTTTATTATGACACCTTTGTGAATGTTACCATATTCTACTTGTTTTCCGCCTATTTCTACCACCGGAATCATTAGGTGATATTTTTCTAAAAGGTCATTATCTTCATATATATTTATTTCCTCGATTTGAAAAGAATATTCACATTGTACTTCCTCTAAAACTTGTTTCGCCTGCACGCAAAGGCCACAATCTTTTTTTGTATACAGTACAACTTTCATATTCTTCACCTATCCGATCGTTTTTCGTAATGATGACGCTGGAATGTGCATTTGTTCTCTATACTTCGCCACTGTTCTTCGAGAAATAACGATTTCATGCTCTTCTTCTAATAATTTTGAAATCTTTTGATCTGAAAGTGGCTTTTTCTTATTCTCCGCCTCAACAAGCGTTTGGATAAATCGTTTCACACGCTTTGTAGAAACTGCTTCATCTTCAGTAGTCGAAATAGCATTACTAAAGAAAGATTTCATCTCAAATAAACCATGTGGTGTTTGCACATATTTATTTCGCGTTGCACGACTAATTGTAGATTCATGCACACTTAACTCTTCCGCTACCTCTTTTAAAGCAAGCGGTTTTAAATATTCTGGACCTTCCCAGAAGAAATCACGTTGTTTTTCCATAATAATAGTCATCACTTGCAGAAGCGTTTGTTTTCTCTGTTTTAAACTGCGCATAATCCACTGCACATGCTGATACTTTTCTGATACATAAGATGCTACTTCACTTTCACTATTATTCAGAAGCGCACTATACTCAGAATGAATTTCAATTCTCGGCATATTTCTCTCGTTCATTTGTAAAACGAGACGATCACCATCTTTTTTCACCGCCATATCAGGCACAATATAAAGCGGTTTATCAGAAGAAAACGCAAGACCTGGTTTCGGCTGTAATGACGTAATACAGTTCACCGCCGATTGCAATTCTTCATTACTACACTTCAACACTTGAACGAGCTTTCGCCAATCTTTCTTCACGAAATAAGCGAAGTGATCCTCTATAACCTCTTCCGCTAATCCATTCCGTCTTTGTAAGCGCTTCAATTGTAAAGTTAGACATTCCTGAATATTACGCGCTCCTACCCCTGCTGGCTCGAGTGATTGGACAAGCTCTACAAAGCGGGCGACTTCATGAATCGGTGCGGAAAGGAGATCCGCTAACTCTTCGTTCGTTTCTTGTAAATACCCATTTCCATCCATGTTCATAATAATGAAAGAAGCTATTTTTCGCTCTTCTTCATCTATTTTATAATACTGTATTTGATTTAATAAATGTTGCTGAATCGTTGTTGAATCCACACTGTAGATTTCCATCTGATTCTCGATTTGTTTGCTGGTACTTTTACTATTGTTAGAGCTCTTTTTCTTCTCCCTCTCAAAACCACCTAACTCAATAAGGGGATTCTCTAACGATTGCTCATACAAAAACTCCGATAATTCTTGTACATTATACTGGAGCATTGTAATCGCTTGCCTTAACTCTTGTGTCATTGCCAAACGTAAGCTTTGTTCTTGTAAAAGACTTGCCTTCAAACTAATCTCCCCCTTGTTTCTATTGTACAATAAGTTTGGTAAAAGGAGAATGCTATCACAGACACCCATTCCAAAATATTATTAATTTATATGTATTAATGAGATTTACAACTTACAACCGAAATTTGAATAATATTGAAAGAAAATAATAGCGCGATAAAAATTATTACCACATACTAATAGTAAATCTTATTATCAGATATAACAAGTATTAATAAAAAAGGTCTGCACTTATATTTGTAAGTGCAGACCTTTTTATGCAGATAGATTCATTATGCTTCGTTAAATATAACATCCCCTTCTTCAGCAGGCCATTCACCTTCTAATTCCATGTCGTCTAACATCATTTCAGCCGTAAAGACAATCGCTATTAAATCCTTATGGTAGTCTCCGCTAGGCAAATAGTGATTAGGTCCAAAACAATCCCTATCAATTTCTTTATAGTGCACTTCCATATTTAACATGAATTTTAACATTTCATCGCCTGTAATTTCACCAGAATCAGACACAGCAACGGTTCTACGTTCGTTATCCCCTAAAATACTTAAATATCCACTAATTTTACGCACCTGCAATCCCCTCATACTATAATTTTTAGATAATTTTAGTATAAACTCATTACAAAATTAACAGAAGTACCTTGTAGGGCCATAACAAAAACCCCCTATACACGATTATTTCTAATCACATACAAGAGGTTGTTTTAAATTTACTATTTATTTTCAACACGTAACACCAACAATACATAACGCGCCCAGAGGGATTCGAACCCCCGGCAGACGTGGTACCGGAAACCACCGCTCTATCCGACTGAGCTAT
>NZ_WIPE01000058.1:0-38897 GCF_009760835.1 Bacillus sp. EE-W1
GGACAGTGGAGTTTAAAAATACGTGAGTGGCGTTGTGTTGGGTGCAATAGCCACCACGATAGAGATTTTAATGCTTCGATAAATTTATCAAGATGGGTAAAATAAATGCTTGATAATAGGAGGTAACGATACTGCCTCGTGTGGAGTGTTATACCCCTCGTCCCTTCGGGGTTGCGAGAACACTTTGAAGCACTAACTTGTGTAAATTTGATTGAATTGTATAGATTTAGTTAAGTTTATCGTATCGGAGTGCAAACTTATTTATGAACAAATGGATCTTGCTTATAATCTTATTATTTCCACCACTGTACATTCTTTATATGACGTTTCGAATGAAGAAAGTTGCTCGTGAAAAATTGAGTAATCACTCTCCGTACGTTCTTATTTTAGGCGCAAAGTTATTTGGAGATAGACCGTCTTTATCTCTTCAAAACCGTTTGGATGTAGCGTTGGAATATTTACATTCCCATCCTGAAGCGAAAGTAATTGTTTCAGGTGGTCAAGGGGAAGATGAAGATATACCGGAAGCTCATAGTATGAGAAACTATTTAATGGTACATGGTATAGATGAGAGTCGTATTTTAATAGAAGATCAATCTACAAATACGTATGAGAATTTAAAGTTTAGTATGGATTTATATGATGTGAAACATGCGGTAGTTGTAAGTAATACGTATCATTTGTATAGGACCAAAATAATTGCAAAGCGTTTAGGCATGAAGATGGAGGCACTAGCTGCTGAAACACCAATGCGCTCTAAGAAAAAAATGTATGTACGTGAATATGCTGCAATAATGAAAACGATATTGTTCGACCGTTAGAGCTCAAATTTGAGCTCTTTTTTAATTATAAAGCGTATCATTTGAAATGAATGCCGTATTCCATCAAAATAAAGGAAACAACATTAAAGGAGTTGTATTTGTGATTCAATTTAATCATGTGTCAAAAGCGTATGAAGATGGCATGAAAGCAGTGGATTCATTGCATTTAGAAATTAAAAAGGGAGAATTTTTTGTTCTCATTGGTCCGAGTGGTTGCGGGAAAACAACGACAATGAAAATGATTAACCGTTTAATTGAAACGACTGAAGGATCTATTTTAATCGATGGAAAAGATATTCAACAATATAATATTAATGAATTGCGTTGGAATATAGGATACGTATTGCAGCAAATCGCTTTGTTTCCGCATATGACAATTGCAGAAAATATTGCAGTTGTTCCTGAAATGAGAAAATGGAGCAAAGAAAAAATAAAAGCTCGTGTCGATGAGTTGCTACAGATGGTCGGGCTAGACCCAGACGTATATCGCGATCGTATGCCTGATGAATTGTCAGGAGGGCAAAAGCAGCGCGTTGGTGTCGTAAGAGCATTAGCCGCAAACCCGAAAATCGTTCTTATGGATGAACCGTTTAGTGCGTTAGATCCATTAAGTAGGGAACAGCTTCAAAAGGATATCGTACAATTGCAAAAGAAGATTCAAAAAACAATTGTATTCGTAACACATGATATGCAAGAAGCATTATCACTTGGAGATCGTATTTGTATTATGAAAGAAGGAAAAGTAGTTCAATTAGATACACCAGAAGGTATTATACATAATCCGAAAAATGAGTTTGTAGAAGAGTTCATTGGAAATCGTGGACAATCTTGGTATGAGGGGAAAAGTATAGAAGATGTATTGCCACTTGATGAAAGTATACGGGTAGAAGGGGATGCATTATCATTGCATTCTTCTTTACAAGAAGCATTAGTTCGTGTACGAGCTGACGAAGTCGTTCCAGTTGAAGAAAATGGTCAATATGTTGGAGCTTTAACAAGTCGTCATATTGTTAATTACATTGTTGAACAAATGAAGGAAAGAGGCTAAACAGTGACTGATTTTATACAAACGTTCCAAGAGCGAAAAATAGAATTACTAACTGCATTAAGTGAGCATTTACAAATATCGCTTATTTCACTATTTTTTGCAGTAATTATTGCGGTGCCACTTGGCATTTTATTAACGAGAAAACAACGAATGGCTGAATTTATAATAGGAACTTCTGCGGTTATGCAGACAGTGCCATCACTTGCATTACTCGGACTTTTAATTCCGTTAGTAGGAATTGGAAAACTCCCAGCCATTATTGCATTAGTTGTGTATGCACTATTACCTATTTTACGAAACACATATACAGGAATAAGGAAGTTAGATGAATCTTTAATCGAAGCAGCGAGAGCTATGGGGATGAATAGCTGGAGAAGACTGTGGAAGGTAGAGCTTCCTCTTGCATTACCAATTATTATGGCCGGTATTCGTACGGCGATGGTATTAATTGTTGGAACAGCTACATTAGCAGCTCTTATAGGTGCTGGTGGGCTCGGAAAACTCATATTACTTGGTATCGATCGAAATGATCATGCGCTTATCATTTTAGGGGCCGTACCAGCCGCGTTACTCGCTTTATTCTTTGATGTAGTACTTCGAGTGCTTGAGAGTCCAAAACGCTCTTCTAAGCGTATTATATTGACGATATGTATTACTTGTATAATGATTGCTTCTCCCTTTCTTTGGAACACACAAAAGAAAGATATTGTTATTGCCGGAAAACTTGGATCAGAACCTGAAATTTTAATTCAAATGTATAAGCAGCTTATTGAACAGGATACCGATTTACACGTAGAATTAAAACCAGGTCTTGGAAAAACAGCATTTGTATTTGAAGCATTGAAATCAGGAGAAGTAGATATATACCCTGAGTTTTCGGGAACAGCTTTATCTACTTTTGTGAAAGAAGAGCCAAAAAGCACAAATCGGGATGAAGTATATGAGCAGGCTCGCATTGGAATGGAAAAGAAATATAATATGGTTATGTTGAAGCCGATGGAGTATAACAATACATATGCACTAGCTATGCCGAAAAAAATAGCAGAT
This sequence comes from Bacillus sp. EE-W1, assembly GCF_009760835.1. NCBI lineage: Bacteria > Bacillati > Bacillota > Bacilli > Caryophanales > Bacillaceae > Bacillus > Bacillus sp. EE-W1. Next base: position 2,917 of record NZ_WIPE01000058.1, read on the forward strand.
CAAAATAATATAAATACAATTTCTGATTTAGGAAAAATGGCACAGGATGCTAAAGTAGGATTCACATTAGAATTTGCTGATCGTGAAGACGGTTATAAAGGAATGCAAAAATTATATAACTATAAGTTTTTAAATGTGAAAACGATGGAACCGAAACTACGTTATAGTGCAATTCAATCAGGGGATGTTAACGTAATCGATGCATATTCAACTGATAGTGAACTTGAGCAGTATGGACTGAAAGTGCTAAAAGATGATAAAGGGTTATTCCCACCGTACCAAGGTGCACCTTTATTAAGAAAAGAGACGTTACAGAAATATCCTGAACTTGAAAAAGTATTAAATACATTATCTGGGAAGATTACAGATGAAGAAATGCGAAAAATGAATTATGAAGTAAATGTGAATGGAAAAAGTAGTGAAGAAGTTGCGAAACAATTTTTACAAAAAGAGAATTTACTTCGTTAATTTTACAAGAAATATACAAATTTATATGTATGAAATGACCGTTCATTACAAAATGAACGGTTTTTTTGTGCATACTTATACATTTTTTCAAAAAAGTATTCCATTTTTCTTCATTTTCTTTTAGAATAAGTAATGTTTTCCTGAAAAAATATAAGAGAAACGTCTATTAGAGAAAAAGGTGACTTTAATAGTTGAACGAACATAACACCTAGAATGACAGATGGGGTGGTACAAATAGAAAAGAAGTTAGGGTTTTTTCCATTAATTGCATTAGTAGTCGGAACGATGGTTGGTGGCGGTGTTTTTAGTTTACCGCATGATTTAGCAGTAGGAGCAAATAGCGGCTCTATAATAATTGGTTGGTGTATTACAGCGATGGGAATGATTCCACTCGCGCTCGTATATCAAACGTTAGCAAGACAAAAACCGGAGCTTGAGGGCGGAATTTATAGTTATGCACGTGCTGGTTTCGGAGAATATATCGGATTTAACAGTGCTTGGGGATATTGGCTAGCAGGAATTTTAGGAAACGTTGCAACAATCATGTTACTGTTTAGTACATTAGGTTATTTCTTCCCCATTTTTAAAGGTGGAAATAATGTTGCGTCTATCGTTGGTGCATCACTTTTATTATGGACACTTCATTTTCTAATTTTATTTGGAATTCGTGAAGCATCTATTATGAATGTTATTGCAACGATAGGGAAATTAGTTCCAATCGTATTATTTATTGTTGTAATGGTAACGGCGTTTCGCTGGGATACATTTACACATGATTTTTGGGGAGAAGGAACTATATCAATTTCCTCTATACTTGGTCAGGTGAAAAATACAATGCTTGTAACTCTTTGGGTTTTCATTGGGGTTGAAGGAGCGGTTGTATTATCTGGTAGAGCGAAAAATAGCCGAGATGTTGGTAAAGCAACAGTACTTGGACTTATTTTAGTAATGTCTATTTATATTTTAATTTCTGTCTTGTCTATGGGAGCGATGACAAGAGGAGAGCTTTCCGTGTTAGAAACCCCGTCAATGGGACATGTATTAGAACATGTTGTTGGGACATGGGGCGCCGTTGCGATTAACATTGGGTTAGTTGCTTCACTAGTAGGTACATTAATAGGCTGGTTTTTACTTGTTTCTGAAATTTCCCACGTAGCAGGAAAAGATGGCGTGTTTCCGAAAGTCTTTACGAAAACAAATAAAAAACAAACGCCACATATGGCATTATGGATCTCAAATGGCGTTGCCCAAATTATATTTATAATCGTTCTGTTTTCAGAATCAACATATCAAATTATGTATTTTATTGCTTCAACATCAATTTTAGTACCATATTTATTATCAGCGTTATTCCAATTTAAATTAGTTATTACAAACGAACTAAAAGATGCAAAAGTAAAAAACGGCTCGTTAGCTTTAATTGCTTCTACTTATTCTGTATGGCTTCTATATGCAGCAGGTTTGAAAAATTTATTACTTGTTTCAATCGTGTATGGAATTGGGATTATTGTTTACATGTATGCAAGAAAAGAAAAAGGAAATCGTTGTTTTAAAGGTATTGAGAGATATGTAATGTGGGCAATTGTTATCGCAGCTATCACATCACTTTATATGTTATTAACTGGAAATATAAAAATGTAAAAGTCCTTTTAAATAAAGGGCTTTTTTCTTTGTCTAGAGAATATTTAATACATAAGATATTCAGGAGGGATGAAAATGGAAGAAAAAGAACAGTTAACCAGAATTGTTGATTTAGCGAGTGAAGTAAGGAAAGTATTAGTGCAAGAATCCTTTTTTAATCATCATCCTGAACTACGAGGAGTGATTGAAAATTTAGCGAGTGCTGTAGAGAATTTGGCGGAATTACAGCAAAATACAGATGAAAACGCTGAAGATCGATTACGATATGTACTTGCTAAAATGAAAATTGCTCATAATGCCATTTTACAAGAGAAAAAAGCATTTCCATCTCATTAATATACGTCTTAATTTTGAACCTGGCGGATAACGTCAGGTTTTTTGTTTCTAGTTTTTCGTTTCTTTCATACACTAAGAATAGTATGAAAAAAAGAAGGTGACGAAGGTGAGATTACATAAAGCTCTTCAGCCAAGTTTTATAAAAAGAATGTACTATATGAGGTTTATCGGAAAGTTTACAAAAGCAGAGAGAGAGAAGAATGGAGAGAACTTCTTTGTACAATGCCTATCGCCAATACCATTCACGTTACAAGAGCAATTAAAAAATGAACCATACGTATTTGAAGGTTTATGTAGCAATAAAAAGAATGAAAAAGTCTTTTCGGAATTAAAGAAAAGAAAATTAGAAAAGCAATTGGTTATGTTTCGTCTCTATTATGAAAGAGGACATATATACGTGGAGCTAATTTGTGCAGAAGAACCACGAGAAATGGCCAATGGCTATAAAATGATTCCAGTACCTAAAGTTTCCGAATACAAAAAAGGAGAGTCTTTAGAAAGAAAACTTGGAAATGGCTATTTGTCATTTCTAATGCCAAAATATCCGAAAGACTTTGAGCCTCCCGAATTATTGTGGCACGATGGAAGGTTATATGGAAATATATCTTTAAAGTCATCATCAATTAGTTCAATCGCATATTTTGAACAGCAGCGGGAATGTAAGTATATAGACTTAAATGACTGGATGAAGTATGTGGAAATAGCGGTAGAAGATCAATTGTATTTTGTAAGCAATCACATGTATGAGCAATTAAAAAAACGAATGACTGAAGAAGGTAAGCATGTAGAAGTAGAGGAAATAAAAGTGCACAAGGATGAATGGGAATGGGATGAGCGTGAATCCGTCTTTTTACAGTATGTAAAAAGTTTTGTACGTAATAAAGGGCTATATTTGGATGAAACGGACATTTATAATTTCCATATAAGTGCGAAAACAAATATGTTGACGATTCTAGGTGGTATACCAGGCGCTGGGAAATCCCGATTTGTGCAAGCTTATGCAGAAGCACTTGGATTACAGTATGGGGAAGAATTGGTTTGGATTCCGATTTCACCATCGTATCAAGAACCACATGATTTACTTGGTTACCTTCACCAAAATGGTACTTTTATTGAAAGTGAAACAAAATTAGTTAGGGCGTTAATGAAGGCAAAAGAAAATCAAAATCAACTATATATAATCGTTTTTGATGAAATGAATATGTCACATATTGAGCATTGGTTTACTCCATTTCTATCTGTTCTTCAACTTGAAAAGCAAAACCGTATTCTAAATTTGTATGAAGGTGTACAAGAAAAAGAAAATCCAATTCCATCAACAATTGAAATTGGTGAAAATATTATATTTGTAGGTACAGTAAATTTTGATGAAACAACGAAAGAACTCTCAGATCGATTATTAGATCGGACGAATTTAATAACGTTACAAAAGATTCCGTTTTGTGAGATGTGTATGGAACAAGAGAAAATTGTATTACAACCACCTCTGAAAGTAACTGCAGGAGAATTTCGTATAAGCTGGGTCAGGAATAAAGCGATGATTGAGGTGTTTTCTGAAGAAGAGTTAGAACTATTAGATAAGTTACATGTTGTATTGTCATCACATGATATGTCAAAGGGAATTTCATTTCGATGTGCAAACGCAATCGCTACTTACTTGCAAAATATACCGTTCCAAAATAATCATTCCTATATGATCAGTAGAGAAGAGGGATTTGATTTACAAATCAAGCAACGTGTATTGACGAAAATAAGAGGTACTGAAATGATGGTTGGGTCTTTACTTTCTGAAGACGTAAAAAGGGGGGCGACATTACTACCTCTTTTGCAATCGCCACTTGCAAACAGAGTATCTACATTTGAACACTCTTTAGCATATATAAGAGAAAAGCGTAGAGAACTGGAGCTGTATGGCTATGCAAAATGAAGGGCGATATGAAACAGAAATCGTTGATACGAAAGAAACACTCCCTTTTGTATTAAAGTTAATCATTGGAACTGAGGCAAAGGGGGAATATATTTTATTAAATCGTCTTTGTACATCTACTACAGCATTAGTTCAATGTATTTATAAAGTACAAGAATTAAAACCAATTAGATTGCATTACCATTATGAAAGTCCAATGAATATTACTTTTATATGGAATAAAGTATATGAGGGACAGAAAAATATAAAAGAGTCAAAATATGAAATAAATGAAAAAAAACAAAAGGTATTAATATATGAACATGGAAAAACGGAATTCTTTTATCCATGGCGTTGTGGATTATATCATTTTGAAGTGAATATAGAAGATAGAACGTATTATGGCGCATTTCAAATCGTTCCCAAAAATTTTTTTGATGATCAATTTGAAATGATTCAAAACTATGTAAAGTCAATTTTGAATGAGTTGATTTTAGATAGAGGTTATTATAAAAAGACTTTCTCTGCACTTAGTGATATTGAAGATTCTTCTTATTTAGTGTTACTTAGAAAGTTGCCGCAAAAAATGAAAAAGATAAAGCAAATTTTTAAGAAAATAGAATCGAGTTCAAAATTTATACATGAATATAAATGGGAAGAAAAAGAGCGGAAAGCAACGAGAAAAGGAGCCATAGTGGCGGAAAGAAAACCGTATGCAAAATATTATAATCGTAAGTTTATAGAACAAAAAAATAGTAAGGAAAATGCATTTCTTAAATTTAAAGCGATGCAATTTTATTTCTATTTACTTGAAGCTGAAAGTTTTTTGCGCCAAACAATTGAAATATTAGAAAGAGCAAAAAGGAAGAAATCAGAAGAATTTCAAGCTGTAAAAACGATTATACAAACAATTGAGCGTAATGGATCAGTGACCGATAGAGAGAAACAAAAATATAAAAATATTCATTTACTAAAAGAGGCGGATTTGCGAAAAAGCTCTATGAAGATACAAGAATATAAAATATTAGCGCACTTTGTACATGAAAGTGTACAATACTTTCAAACTTTAATGCATTCTCCATTTTGGAGAGAAGTTTCCGAAACAGGTAACATGTACTCACATAATTTACCGATACCACATCAACAACTACTACAGCATTTAGATGTACTTCCACAATATACAGAACAATCTCCATCTTTATTATTTGTTTATAAACCAACATTTTTAGTGTATGAATATTACGCTTTTTTTATCGTTATTTCCATGTTAGAGCAAATTGGTTTTGAGGCTAGAAATTCCATTCGTGAACAAATTCAAGAACATTTTTATGTAGATGGATTACAGGATGGAACGACAGTAGTTTTACACCGAGATGATATTAGAGTACATGTCGCATTTAATGATTTAATTGAAACTCATCCCCTTATTGCATTAAGTAAAGGGAGTAATTTTTATAATGGAGAAGATACGAAGAAGCCAGACATTCGCTTAGACTGTTATGTAAAGGAAGAAGGAAAATACGTATATCAATCTTCTATTATTATTGAAGTGAAGTATAGCCCAATGTACAACATTTTTCAGCACGTTGGAAATACGAAGGCAACTGAGCAAATGTATAAGTACTGGTCTATAAAATATGTAGAAGAACAGGATGGAAAGAGAGTCTATTATCGAAGGGCCATTTATGAAGTTATTTGTGTATATCCAGGAAGTCATATGCATAGTAAAAAAATTGAGTCTGGATGTGGTGTGTTCTTACAATTATATCCATATAAAACGAAACAAGGGGAAGAGAAATTAGCCGGAAAACATGGAATGGTACAAATTTTTGAGAAGTGGTTAAAAAGCATGAAGAAGTAAAAAAATCCTTTTTTATAAAGGATTTTTTTAGATTAAGAAGAAATATATGCTGTATGGAAGACAGCTTTATACGATTTGAATTTGAAAGTAATATAAATATATTGTTAGAAGAACGGTACATGAGGGACAAAAGACGATTAAGATGGAATTTAATTCGTTTTGCAGAATATAATAAGTCATAAATATTTTTAGTTGCATACGAAGATTTGTTCTTATATGATAGATAGTGAAAGCGTTATCAAAAACAGAGCGGCGATGGGAAAGGCGGGTAAATATGTTCCAGCGTGTTCAAACAAAAGAAGAACATTTTTGGTTCGAGCAACTATGGGGAGATTTTTGTGAAGAAAGAAACTTAATGTTCGTAGAACGTAATTTAAATCCATCACGATTTTTATTAATAGAAGATGAACATCATATTGGTACAGTAGAATGTATTAAGTATACGGAACCAGAGCAATCGAATTCTGAGTTTTTCTATCCGTTTTCTAAAAATGATTTAGTGAAAGATTTAAAAAATGTGTATGAAATAGGCAAGTTGAGTATTGCGAAAACGTCTCGTGGTAGAGGACACTTCAAAAGACTAACAGCTATTTTATTTATGCATGCATTAGAAACGAAAGCAGAATGGTATATTGCAGCAGTGACAAAAAGAATGTATATGTATTTATTAACACTCGGTTTCCCAATTGAACCGGTAGATAAGCCATTTCAGTTTCATGATACTTTACAAGGTGTACCAGTGCGAATTCATGCCCGAAAAGGGGCTACGCATTTGTATTCTTTAAAAGAATTTCGAGATGTGATTCAAGGGAATGCTCATGCACAGACATTAATCGCAGAATACAGTAAGAATATTATGTTAACAAAATAAAGAGAAATGAATATATATAATAAAGAGAATACTATTTTAATATGAAGTCATTCTTCATGAAAAAAGACCCTTATTATTTTAATAAGGGTCTAAAAATTATAATCCAAATATACTAAAAATCATTTTGCGGCGCTTCGGCTTCTTTTCTCGTTCATATGTTGGTTTTGAATCGGGAGTAATATATATTGGTTCTTCTTTCTTGAGGGAAGCTTCTAGCTTTTGAATTCGCTCTAACATTTCCTCCATTTCACGGCGATGTTGTAAAAGTTGGTACGTAACAACATCATTTGCCTTATCTTGCATTTGTTCTTCCATTCGATCTAGCCTTCTCGTAATAGTGTTTAATTGAGCTGCTAATTGCTCAAATTCATGTGATGATTTGTTTTGAACGATTGTATTTACTTGAGTTTTTAATTCTTCAACATCATTTGATGATGTTTTTTGAGTAGGGTGAGAGTTTTGAGGCTGCTCTATTTGTGAAAGATGGAATTCTAACATTTGATCTAAATCTTCTTGTGTGAAAATAAAGTGACCATATTTATTTTTTTCTATCGTAAGATTTAATTGTTGTGCAATCCGGACAACAGCCTTTGGGCTAACACCTAATTTTTTTGCGATAAATGGTGTTTTATATTCCAAAATAATCCCTCCTATATATATCCTGTTGAATGATTTCGATCTAGGAAGGAAGTTCCCTTCTAGTGTGACAAAAGAAGTGTGGAATCGGCAAAGAAAGTGTTTTTTCACGAAATGAACCTGTGAAGAATATATCGTTTATATAAAATATTTTATCTTAAGATTTAGAACTATTTGACTAAGGGAAATGAATTAGATTATCATAATGATAAATATCTTTTTTATGTATGCATATAATATATAAAAAGGTGGTTGCTAATGTAGAATTTTGTTAGAGTATTAGAATGCTTACTTCACTTGAATAAAATTAAGTAGGAGGTGGCTTCCTTGCTTACAATGTAAGTAAGGAGAAGTATTTGGACATATATAGTATAAGTATAGTGATTGTTTTAATTGCCTTAACGGCATTTTTCGTCGCAGCAGAATTTGCAATTGTTAAAGTGCGAAGTTCACGAATTGACTATTTAATTGCAGAAGGAAATAATCGCGCAACATCTGTCAAAACAGTCATTACAAACTTAGACGAATATTTATCTGCTTGTCAGCTAGGAATAACAGTTACAGCTCTGGGGATTGGGTGGTTTGGTAAACCGGCGTTAAAGCAAATGTTTGACACGCTTTTTGTAAATTTGAACATTTCTACTCAACTAGCAGACATTTTTGCTGTAATTTTAGTGTTTTTGTTTATTACATTTTTACATGTTGTAATAGGGGAATTGGCCCCAAAAACATTCGCGATTCAAAAAGCTGAACAAGTGAGTTTGTTTGTTGCTAAACCGTTAATTTTCTTTTATCGTATGGCGTTTCCATTTATTTGGATCCTAAATGGATCAGCTCGAATTATTACGAAGTTGTTAGGGCTGAAACCACCGAAAGGGCACGATGAGGTTCATTCAGAAGAAGAATTACGGTTGTTAGTTTCAGAAAGTTACAAAAATGGAGAGATTAATCAATCTGAATATAAATATGTAAATAAAATTTTTGAATTTGATGATCGTATAGCGAAAGAAATAATGGTCCCCCGAACTGAGATGCATATTATAAGTAAAGAAATGCCTGCTGAAGAAGCTTTGCAAAAAATGTCTCGGGAAAAATATACGAGATATCCAGTTGTAGATGGGGACAAAGATCACGTAATAGGCTTTGTAAACTTTAAAGATATTTTCACAGATTTTGTGCAGCATAATGCAGTAAGTAATAAGAAAGTAGAGCAATATATTAGGCCAATCATTTTAGTTATCGACTCTATCCCAATACATGACTTATTTTTAAAAATGCAAAAAGAAAGAACGCATATTGCTATATTGATAGATGAATATGGTGGTACGTCTGGACTTGTTACAGTTGAAGACATTTTAGAAGAAATAGTGGGAGATATTCAAGATGAATTTGATACGGATGAACAGCCAGAAATTCAACAAGTTAGTGAAACGAAAACAATACTAGAGGGAAAAGTACTTGTTAGTGAAGTGAATACGTTATTAGGTTTAACAATTGATGATAATGGTGTTGATACAATCGGTGGTTGGATTTTAACGAAGAATATAGAAATTGCTGAAGAGGATTTCATTGAAATTGAAAATTATAAGTTTTGTGTAAAAGAATTAGATGGACACTATATAAAGAGATTAGAAGTTACAAAAACTGTAGAATCAATTGTTATTTTAGAAGATGAAAAACAAATTCCATTTCAAGAACAAATTAGTTCGTAGACTCTGCTATATGGCAGGGTTTTTTTGAGCATAATATTTTTGGCAGAATAAGGGCTATGATACAATGGCATAAGCCAGACCTTTCACTAGGTGAAATATTGTTGCATACATATATTTGGAAGGAGAAGATTTATGAAAAAGCATTTATATATAAATGGAGATTGGAAGTCTGTAAACACTTATAAACCATTATACGCACCATATTCTGAAGAAACGTTAGCGGAAATTGCACAAGGAACGGAAGAAGATGTACAAGAGGCTGTTACTGCTGCAAAAAATGCAATGAAAAAAATGAATACATTATCTGCATATGATCGTGCGACTATTTTAGAGAAGGTTGCACAAAAAATGGATGAAAGAAGAGAAGAATTTGCAGAGATTATTGCAAAAGAGGCTGCAAAACCAATTCGTGCTGCGAGGGGAGAAGTAGATCGTACCGTTCAGACATACAAATTTGCAGCGGAAGAAGCGAAGCGTATATACGGCGAGACACTGCCACTTGATGCAGCACCTGGTGCAGATGGACGTATTGCATACACAATACGAAAACCGATAGGGGTTATAGGAGCTATTACACCATTTAATTTCCCATTAAATTTAGTGGCACATAAAGTCGGCCCTGCAATTGCTGCCGGAAATACAGTTGTGTTAAAACCAGCTGATCAAACGCCATTATCGTCTTACGCATTAGTTGAATTATTTGAAGAGGCAGGATTGCCAAAAGGAGCTTTAAATATTATTTCTGGTCCCGGTTCAACTGTAGGTGAGGCGATAGTTACAAATGATGATGTTGCATCCATTACTTTTACGGGAAGTCCGAAAGTTGGAATTGGAATTAAGGCAAAGGCTGGGTTAAAGCGAGTTACGTTGGAACTGGGATCAAATGCTGCTGTTATTATTGATGAAGATGTAGAATTAACAGATGAAGTAATTGAACGTGTAAAATGGGGAGCATATGTAAACAATGGACAAGTTTGTATTTCGGTACAACGTGTTTTTGTACATGAAAAGAGAATGGATGAATTTCTTTCAAAGCTAAAGATAGCGATGGAAACAGTTATTGTTGGTGATCCATTGCTGGAAGAAACGGACGTATCGGCTTTAATTTCGAAAAAAGATGTAGAGCGAATAGAAATGTGGGTGCAAGAAGCTATTAAGGAAGGTGCTACTGTTTTATACGGTGGTAAGAAACGTGATGCAAGGATTTTTGAACCAACTGTATTAACAAATGTTCCAGAGTATGTATCTGTTCAGTGCCAAGAAGTATTTGGTCCACTCATGACAGTAAATACATTTAAAGAATTTGATGAGGCAATTGAGCAAGTAAATCATTCACGTTACGGTCTACAAGCAGGTGTGTTTACAAATAATTTGTTTAAAGCAATGCGTGCAATTGATGAGCTAGAGGTTGGTGGTGTCATGATTAATGATATTCCAACGTTTAGGGTAGATCATATGCCTTACGGTGGTGTTAAGGAAAGTGGTACGGGGCGTGAAGGAATTAAATATGCAATAGAAGAAATGACAGAAATGAAATTAGTGTGTATTAAAAAATAAAGTAGAGCGAGCTTAAATATCCTAATAAAAAACGAGCTGGAAATGTTTACGATTCCATACTCGTTTTTTTATTGTTTGTTTTACGTTTCTCGGAACGATTTAATTTAACCAAGTGTACCTTTTACTTCATTTCTTGTTTGAAAATAGCATCTTCTACATAAATTTGTTCTTTGTCAACAGCAGTGCTATGAGATAATACTAAACCGATTGGTGTTTCTATACCTTTATTTTGAACAATTGTAAAAGGAACATTTTTTTCATTTGCTAATTTAATGTATTTTGATAAATGTGGGTAAGCAATGCCACCATTTAGGAATATTTGTAATGATTGAGAAGAGCGCATGCTACTAGCTACTTCAGAATATACATTACTTTGCATTACTTGACCGATAGTTAAAGCGATTTCTACACGCTCACGTAACGTAGTTAAATACATATTACGTTCTTCTGGTTTGTTCTGCTTTTGGCCGTAAATGCCTTCTTGGAGATAATCTTCCACATTTTTATTTACCATATTTTTCACACCTTTCATTTTCTATTGTACGAAAGAATGAAGCAGGATGCAAAAAAAAGTCGCATCGAATGTAAAAAACTTTGAATGAAAGGAAGGAAAATGGAATGTATCAATCTAAACAATTAATAAGGACATTAAAAATTTTATCAACACATATTAACAAAATGTGACAATAATCTATTAACGAATCGCATTTTTTGTGTTAATATTCAAAATATAAAGGGTGTTCGTCGCATGGAAATGGAGGGAATGGGGGTTTTTCCAATCGATAAGGATATTAAAGAAGTATTTTGTTCGCACTTGAAAAACAACAGGCACCAATTCGTTGAGAACTGGAAAAACAAAATGATAATTTCCGATAAAGATCCATTTAAACTAGAAGCAGTTCAAAATGGAGAGGATTTATTAGAGTTAATTATCGAACTTACTATGGAAGAAAAAGATATAGATTATCTTCAGCCATTATGCGAGAAAATTGCTATTGAACGTGCTGGGGCAGATGCGAATATTGGAGACTTTGTTTATAATGCAAATGTGGGAAGAAATGAACTTTTCGAAGCGATGTGTGAATTAGATGTTAGCGCACGTGAATTGAAACCGATTATGGCCCAAATACATACTTGTTTTGATAAATTAATTTATTATACTGTTTTAAAATACTCGGAAATTATATCAAAAAATTTAGAGGAAAAACAGCAATATATTAACGAAACACATAAAGAAAGGCTGACGATTTTAGGGCAAATGTCAGCAAGTTTTGTACATGAATTCCGTAACCCACTCACTTCAATTATGGGATTTGTTAAATTATTAAAGGCAGATCATCCAAGTTTATCTTATTTAGATATTATTTCGCATGAATTAGACCAATTAAATTTTCGTATTTCGCAATTTTTACTCGTATCAAAAAAAGAAATGTGGAATAAATCAGAACAATTTTGGCTTAATGATTTGTTTCAAGATATTATACAGTTCTTATATCCGAGTTTGGTCAATGCAAATGTTTCGATTGAAAAGAATTTACCGTATCCAATTCCACTTGTTGGCTATCGGAGTGAAGTGAGACAAGTATTTTTAAATATATTAATGAACTCAATTGACGCTCTAGAATCAATGAAAGAAGAACGGAAAATTATCATTGATGTATTTGAAGAAGATCAATCGATTCGAATTGTGATAAAAAATAATGGGCCAATGATTCCAGCTGAAAGTGTAGAAATGATTTTCGAACCATTTGTAACTACTAAAAAGTTAGGAACTGGTATTGGATTATTTGTATGTAAACAAATTGTAGAAAAACATAATGGGTCCATCATGTGCCGTTCAGATAACGAATGGACAGAATTTCAAATTGTATTTCAAAAATAAACAGTCTACACCAAATGAATGGTGTAGACTGTTTTAATTTGTAAGTATAACGGCTTCTAATTTAGGATCTTTAGTTGAATAACCTAAAAGTGAAATTGTATATATGATGTTCGGTTCGACTTTGAAATTCGGTATAGTTAGTAAGACGCTGGGATTATCGGCGAGTGAAACTTCAATATCTGCTGTACCAGGACTAACTTCCAAAAAATCTGTTATTTGTTTAAAGAGTACATTTTCAAATAAATGATCTCCACCTTTTAAATCTACATTTACAACAGGGGTATCTGGAGAAAAATGTGCAAAGCGTATTTTTGCTTGACCAGCTGGTAAATGTGTATTATCAAGCATAGGTTGTAATTGTAGATGATTGTCACTATTTATTGCGGCAAAAGTATAAGTGTGATTCCCCATTATTGGTACTAAAGCTGAAAAGATGGGAGTTTCATTTCCAACAGGGACAATATCTATACGGTATTTACCTTGCACTAATGTTAAATAGGGACTAAATTGTTTAAATGAAATATTTTTAATAACCTTTTGCCCGTTTACTAAAATGTCAACCGCAGGTGTATTGGAAGCAGAGTGAAAAAAACGTATGTGTGACGGTAAAGCAGCTTCTTGTGAATCTCTTTTTTCATACGCCTGTACAAGTTTCGTAAGCGCATCGTAATATTTCATATATAATTCTACATATTTTTTCGGATTTTTAAATTGATAGTAACGAGCGAGCTGTTCGTAACGTGCAGCTTCTTGTCCATATTTTTCGATTTCAGATTGAGACATGAATATTCCTCCTTTGTCATCATTAAAACTATATGCTTAATAAGAAAGAGGTTATGCGAAAAAATTGTTTTTTGAAGGAGAAAAGTTGAAAATTAATAAAGAGTATTGCTTATGGATAAGTGTTTTTTAGGCGAAAGAGCCTTATAATTTTCTAGAGTATACAGCAATATATCATCTATGTTGGATGATGATGTACCAATTACAACGTATATTTCGAAATAAAAAACCTTAAGAGCGTATGAAGTAACATATCGAAAACATGTCCAAAAATCCTTAGAAAACTAGGGATTTTTTTAATAATGGGCAAATACACATACAAAGTGATAATTGTCCTACATAAATTATAAAGGAAAGGTAGTTTAAACATAAGGAAAGGAATAAAATATTGGGATGGGGATATCCAAAAAGGAATTGTGAATGGAGTTATGGACGATTTTGTGCTTTACGATGTAGGATGAATTTTGAATTTGTAACATTATTTTTTCTATTTACGTTAGCGAGTGGCAGTATTAACCGATAAAAGAGCGTCGTGCCGAACTGATTAATGTGGTTAATCGGTTCTTTTTTTATTGTATAAAACGGAGGAGAATGTATGTGAAATATAGGTTTCTATAAAAATAATTGCTATGCATTTAGTAGGATTAATTGTCGATATTTGTTTGAAAATATGCAATATAAAGTAGGAGAATAGGAAGGAGTTTAAAGGGAGTTTCGTCGAAGTTTACACAATGTCAGCAATTGAGGGAAGCTGATATTATGTTAAGAAAGTATGTAGTGAAGCGTTTATTTTATATAAAGGAGGGTTATTGGAGCGTATAGATAAGGATTGGTCTTCGTTTTAAGTTCTGAATTTTCTGTTTTTGAAATTAATATTTAGCACTCATTTGTATATTTTATAATAGTTTTTTGATAAAATCACTGCTTTCGCAGAGGGTTCTTTTTTATGAAAGAAACGTCAATTTTCTTCATATATATATACAAATTGGAGAAATGGGGGAGCGCTATGCGCGATTACTTAATTAAACCACTTGTTGGTCAGCCGTATCCAATGATTTCACATGGAAAAGGTGTGTATTTGTATGATCAAAACGGAAATAAATATTTTGATGGCTCGTCAGGGGCAATTACGGCAGGTATTGGGCATGGCGTAAAGGAGATTGCAGATGTTATAAAAAAGCAAGCAGAGGAGATTGCTTTCGTTTATAGATCACAGTTTACGAGTGAACCAGCTGAAAAATTAGCGAAGAAATTAAGCGATTTAAGTGTAGGAGATTTGAACTGGAGCTTTTTTGTGAATAGTGGTACGGAAGCAAATGAAACAGCTATGAAAATTGCAATCCAGCATTTTCAAGAGCGAGGTATTCAAGGGAAGCATAAAATTTTGTCACGATGGATGAGTTATCACGGTATTACGATGGGAGCCTTATCAATGTCTGGGCATCCACTGCGCAGACAACGTTTCGTGTCAATTTTAGAAGATTATCCAACTATTCCAGCTCCATATTGTTTTAGATGTCCGGTGCAAAAGGTATATCCAACTTGTCAACTTGCTTGTGCGACTGAACTAGAAAGATCAATTGAAAGAATTGGTGCAGAACATATCGCAGCTTTTATCGCTGAACCGATTATCGGAGCAGCTGGAGGCGCAGTCGTTCCGCCGAAAGAATATTATAAAGTCATTAAAGATATTTGTAGTCATTACGATATTTTATTTATTGCTGATGAAGTAATGACAGGGCTTGGTCGTACTGGCGCATGGTTTGCGATGGAGCATTGGGGTGTAGAACCGGATATTATGACTCTTGGTAAAGGTTTAGGAGCTGGATATACACCGATGGCAGCGACGATTGTAAGTGACCGTGTTATGGAGCCAATTTTACGTGGATCGCGTTCTGTAATGAGTGGGCATACGTTAAGTGCAAATCCATTATCTGCAGCAACAGCTCTAGCTGTTATTGAATATATGGAGAAACATAATCTACCTGAAAAAACAGCAGAAAAGGGAGAGTATTTAATAAAAGGACTACAGAAAGTTCAGCAACAATCGACAATCATTGCTGATGTGCGCGGAAAAGGGGTTGCTGATTGGAGTAGAATTGCAACCGTTTACAAAAGCGTCGGAACTTATTTCGGTTGCAGCTAAAAATGGTCTTCTTTTATACCAAGCTGTTTCAGGGCAAGCAGGAAAAGAAGATAGTGCACTGCTTGTAGCACCGCCGATGACAACTACATATTCCGAGTTAGATGAATTACTTTCAATTTTTGCAAAAAGTGTAGAAGAAATGATGCAAAAAGGAGGGCATAGTATCGCATGACAACTATTACGAATACATTCGATAAATTAAAAGAGATAGAGGAAGTAATTTCTTTGTTCCACGATGATATGACATTAATGTTTGGAGGATTTGGGGGGATTGGATCCCCTCCATCTTTAATACAGGCGATTTTAGAAAAAGGAGTTACAAATTTAAATTTAATAGGAAATGACACGGGATTTCCTGATGTAGGAATCGGTCGTCTTGTTACGAATGAAAGAGTAAAATCATTAATTACTTCACATATTGGTTCAAATCCAAATGCAGGAAGACAGCTAAACGAAGGAAGGTTACAAATCGAGTTTTCTCCTCAAGGAACATTAGCAGAGCGTATTCGTGCTGGTGGTGTAGGACTTGGAGGTGTATTAGTTGATGTAGGTGTTGATACGATTGTAGAAGAGGGAAAACGTACAGTTGAAATGAATGGCAAGACATATTTAGTTGAAACAGCATTAACTGCTGAGGTTGCAATTGTATATGCGAAAAAAGCGGATCCGTTTGGTAATCTTGTGTTTGATAAAAGTGCTCGTAATATGAATCCTCACGTAGCTATGGCAGGGGATATAACGATTGTAGAAGCAGAAGAAATCGTTCCACTTGGAAGTTTAGATCCAGAAGAAATTGTTGTCCCAGGAGTATTTGTAAATTATATTGTACCGTCGGAAGGAGTGAATTGGAAATGGGTATGGGCGTAGAAGTGAGAGATAAGATTGCTAGGCGCGCGGCGAAAGAAATACAAAATGGTATGATTGTAAATTTAGGTATTGGTATACCATCGCTTGTACCGAATCATCTTCCTGACGATATAAACGTTATGTTTCATGCGGAAAATGGAATTGTAGGTATGGGACCTACGCCAAGAAAAGGGAATGAAGACGAAAATTTATGTAACGCAGCAGGTTTACCGACTTCTCTTATTACAGGAGCGAGTTATTTTGATAGTTGCACAGCGTTTGGGATGATTCGAAAAGGTTTATTAGACATAACGATTCTTGGTTCATTACAAGTAAGTGAGAATGGTGATTTAGCGAACTGGATTGTACCAGGAAAACGCGTTCCAGGTATTGGGGGAGCGATGGATTTGGCACAAAAAGCGAAGCGGGTCGTTGTTGTGATGAATCATGTCGATAAATACGGAAATGCAAAGATTGTTTCGGAGTGTACATTACCATTAACTTCAAAGAAATGTGTAGATTTAATTATTACGGATATGGCAGTTATGGAAGTGACGCAGGGTGGACTCGTTTTACAAGAATTAATGAGTCCATACACAGTGGAAGATATAAAACAACATACAGAAGCTGATTTCAAAATTGGCTCTAACTTACTAGTAATCGAATGAGGGGAGATGTAATATATGGAGCAATTAAAAAAGAAAATTTGTGATTATATCGAGAGTCATGAAGAGGAAAGCGTAAAATTTTTAAAACGATTAATTCAAGAAAAAAGCGTATCTGGTGATGAAAGTGGTGCGCAGGCAATTGTGATTGAAAAATTACGTGAGCTAGGTTTAGATCTTGATATTTGGGAACCTTCATTTTCTAAAATGAAAGATCATCCTTATTTTGTATCACCGCGTACAAGTTTTTCAGATAGCCCGAACATAGTGGCAACTTTAAAAGGAAGTGGCGACGGGAAATCTATGATATTAAATGGACATATTGATGTCGTACCAGAAGGAGATGTGAATCAGTGGGACCATCACCCTTATAGTGGTGAGCAAATAGGGAATCGTATATATGGTCGTGGAACAACGGATATGAAAGGCGGCAATGTCGCACTGATGCTTGCGATGGAAGCTATTATTGAATCTGGTATTGAATTAAAAGGAGATATTTATTTTCAAAGTGTAATTGAAGAAGAAAGCGGCGGGGCAGGAACATTAGCGACTATATTACGAGGATATAAAGCAGATGGTGTCATTATTCCAGAACCAACAAATATGAAGTTTTTCCCGAAACAACAAGGGTCCATGTGGTTTCGTCTACATGTGAAAGGCAAAGCAGCACACGGTGGAACGCGTTATGAAGGAGTAAGTGCAATTGAAAAAAGTATGTTTGTTGTAGATCATTTGAGAAAATTGGAAGTGAAGAGAAATGACCGAATTACAGACCCGTTATTTAAAGGAATCCCCATTCCAATTCCAATTAATATTGGAAAAATTGAAGGTGGGAGTTGGCCAAGTTCTGTTCCTGATTCATTAAATTTAGAAGGAAGATATGGTATTGCGCCGAATGAGACTATAGAGGCAGCAAAAGAAGAGTTCGAGAATTGGATCGCTGAATTAAATAATGTGGATAATTGGTTTGTTGAAAATCCTGTAGAAGTAGAATGGTTTGGAGCGAGATGGGTTCCTGGTGAACTAGAAGAAAATCATGAGTTAATTACAACACTAGAGCATAATTTTGTTGAAATCGAAGGGAATGAACCGATTATTGAAGCATCACCGTGGGGGACTGATGGAGGTTTATTTACACAAATCTCAGGTGTACCAACGATAGTATTTGGTCCAGGAGAGACGAAAGTAGCACATTATCCAAACGAATATATAGAAGTTGATAAAATGATAGCTGCCGCAAAAATTATTGCATGTACATTACTAGATTGGTGTGAGGTGAAAAAATGAAATACTATGAATCTTTTAGAGAACAGACGAATGGCTATACAGTAGAAGGCGTTTTAGACTATTTTAATAAACGTATTCGAGTAGACCACTACACAGGAAATATTCAGAGGGTTATCCAAACAATTGACGAATTAGCAGAGAAGCATTCTTTCACTAAATGTATTATTAAAGGAAAGGGAGAGCATGTTTCTACATGGCTCTCTTTCGGTTTTTTATTGGAAGCAACAATACCGCATTATTTTCAAGGTCACGATGCATACTTCTTCGTGAAATTTATTAATGATGAAAGACGAAATAGTATTCATTGGGCTGAGGAAGATACCATTTTAAGCGGTGTTAAAGCAAAAGAAGTAAAGGAAAAAATAGTACCAGAGAAATTTTTATTAAGAAAAGCGACAGAAGAGGATGCGGAAGAATTAGCGGCTGTCTTTGGAAAAGTATTTGAAGTTTATCCGACTCCTTTAAACGAAGCGAGTTATGTAAAACAAACGATGAAGGAAGACGATACAATATACTATGTGTACGAATTCGAGGGGAAAATAATTAGTACAGCATCTGCAGAAATGAATATAAAAGAAGGAAATGCAGAATTAACGAATTGTGCTACTTTACCCGAATATCGTAAGCATGGGTTTATGAAAAGTTTACTAATTAAGTTAGAAGAAGAACTGCAAGAAAAATCGATTTTCTGCTCCTATACAATTGCTCGATCGCTTTCTTTCGGAATGAATGTGGCCTTTCATCAGTTAGGTTATACGTATACAGGAAGACTGGCGAACAATTGCTACATTTTCGATAAGCTAGAAGATATGAATATATGGGTGAAAGATTTGTCTAAATAGTACGGTATAAAAAATAGAACGGAATCGTCATGCTTATAATCGCATATAGGTATGCCGGAAATTCGGCATGTGATTGCTGAATTTTCGGCAAAAGGGGGGATGACATTGCTAGCAGTTTCGACACAAGAAGTCATTGAAGCGATTTTGGGCAGTATTGATGAGGCTATACACGCAGTAGATGAAAATGGTATTACAATTTTCTATAATACTGTAGCTGCAAAACACGATGGGTCAAAAATTGAAAAAGTGTTAGGAAAACATTTGTTAGAAGCGTTTCCTTCTTTATCTAGGGAAACGAGTACGTTAATGAAAGTGTTAGATACAAAAAAACCAATCGTTCATCAAGTTCAGCATTATCAAAATTTAAATGGGGAAGACATTTGTACAGTAAATACGACGTTACCTATTTTTATAGATGGAAATATTGCTGGGGCTGTTGAAATTGCAAAGGATTATTCCACAGTTCAAAAACTTACGGATACAATTGTAGATTTGCAGTCAAAAATAAAGCGGTCATCTAGAAAAAAAGTCATTAAAAAGCATGTTGCATTTGAGACGATTGTGACGGATGATGCTCGATTTAAACAGACGAAAGAATTAGCACAAAAAGTAGCGCCAACTGATGCAAATGTTTTAATATATGGGGAAACAGGAACAGGGAAAGAGTTATTTGTACAAGCGATTCATGAAGCTTCTAAACGGAAGAACAAGCCATTTATCGCACAAAACTGTGCAGCTTTGCCAGAGTCGCTATTAGAAAGTTTATTGTTCGGAACGACGAAAGGTAGCTATACTGGGGCAATTGAACGAGCGGGATTATTTGAACTTGTAGATGGTGGGACATTGTTTTTAGACGAACTGAATTCAATGCCTCTCGATTTACAAGCGAAAATGCTACGTGTATTAGAAGATGGTGTTATTCGTCGAATTGGTGATAATAAGACGAGAAAAGTAGATGTTCGCGTTATTACTGCAATGAATCAGCCACCAGAAATATGTTTAAGAGAGAATAAAATTCGTACTGATTTATATTATCGATTAAATGTCTTTTCATTGTATATTCCGCCGCTACGTGAAAGAACTGAGGATGTCTTATTATTAGCGTCTTATTTTTTGAACGAATATAATAAAAGTTATAAAAAAGGTGTACTTCAAATGGATAAGGAAGCGAAAGAAAGACTACAAGCTTATCAATGGCCTGGCAATGTTCGTGAGCTAAAACATACGATTGAACATGCTGTCATTATTGCAGAAGGGGATACACTAACAGCCAATTGTTTACCGCGTACATTTCGGAAAGAGAATTTGCCAAAGAAGAAGAGCATATTGCCACTTAGAGAAGCACTTCATCAAACAGAAAAGGAATTAATAGATCAAGCATTAATTGAAACGGAAGGGAATATATTACAAGCTGCAAAAATGTTAGGTATCCCTCGCCAAACGCTTCAATATAAATTGAGTAAGTACGACAAAACCGCCGAATAATTGGCGGTTTTTGTGTGTTTGCACCAATAAAAGAGCGTTTACATATATAAAAAGTAATGAATATGATAGTATGTATGGATTTTATACAGTGCTCACAAATATTTTTTCGTTTATGTAATAGCGTTCACCGTACATTTACTTATCAATAATGTAAAGTTGGCATAACTATTGCTTATATAAAGGATGAGCGTATAAAAAGGGGGAATAGCAATGTTACATGATGTATACAAACCAAATCGTCACTGGAAGGATATCGAGTTGTGGAAGGATGTTACTGAAGAGCAATGGAATGACTGGGTTTGGCAATTAACGAATACGATCAAAACTTTGGATGACTTAAAGAAAGTGATTAATTTAATACCTGAAGAAGAAGAAGGCGTTAAAATTTCAACAAAAACGATCCCGTTAAATATTACACCGTACTATGCTTGGCTAATGAATCCTGATGACCCACGCTGTCCGATTCGGATGCAATCTGTACCGATCTCGGAAGAGTTATATAAAACAAAATATGATTTAGAAGATCCGCTTCATGAAGATGAAGATTCACCAGTTCCAGGTCTAACACATCGTTACCCAGACCGCGTATTGTTCTTAGTAACGAATCAATGTTCTATGTATTGTCGTTACTGTACACGCCGTCGTTTTAGTGGACAAATTGGAATGGGTGTGCCGAAGAAACAATTAGATGATGCAATTGGTTACATTCGTGATACACCACAAGTACGAGATGTATTAATTTCTGGTGGAGACGGTCTTCTTATTAACGATAAAATTTTAGAATATGTATTAAAAAATTTACGAGAGATTCCGCATGTCGAGATTATTCGTATCGGAACGAGAGCGCCGGTAGTATTCCCGCAGCGTATTACAGAAAACTTATGTAACATTATTAAAAAATACCATCCAGTATGGTTAAATACACATTTCAATACTTCTATTGAAATTACAGAGGAATCGAAAAAAGCATGTGAAATGCTAGCGAATGCTGGTGTTCCAGTCGGAAACCAAGCAGTAATTTTAGCGGGTATTAACGACAGCGTTCCAATTATGAAAAAACTTATGCATGACTTAGTAAAAATCCGTGTACGTCCATACTACATTTATCAATGTGATCTATCTGAAGGTATTGGTCATTTCCGTGCACCAGTATCTAAAGGTCTTGAAATTATTGAAGGTTTACGCGGTCATACATCTGGTTATGCGGTTCCAACATTCGTTGTAGATGCACCAGGAGGCGGCGGGAAAATTGCGCTTCAACCAAACTATTTAATTTCGCAAAGTGCAGATAAAGTTGTGCTTCGTAACTTTGAAGGTGTTATTACAACGTATCCAGAGCCAGAGAGCTATATCCCAGGAAGAGCAGAAGGGTACTTTAAAGAAATCTATCCAAACTACGAAGAAAAACGTTCAGATGTTGGTATCGCAGGTCTTATGAGTGATAAGAAATTTAACCTTGTTCCAGACGACTTACAGCGTATGAGCCGTCGTAAAGACTATGAAGATAATGACACTCATGCATCACTAAAAGATAAACGTGATAAGCGTGATCAACTTAAAGATAAAAAGTATCAATCGCAAATGGCTAAATTAGAAGAAAACGACAAAAAAAATGAGGGTGATGCAGTATGAATTGTATGTGGTGTGACAGTACAGAAGCGAAAGAAAGCTTGAATACTGTATATTGGGAATTACCAGATGGTACGAAAGCCATTGAAATCCAAGAGACACCATGCATTTCTTGTTCCTCATGTGGTATGGACTATCAAGCAGATCAAACAGTGAAAGAAATAGAAGATCAATTGTTTCTAATTTATACGAAAGATTTACCAAAACAACTAACATATGAAGAATTAATGGGAAGACCACGTCTATTAAAAAGAAATTATTTCGACTTTTAACCAGCTTTTATGCTGGTTTTTTTCTTTTTTGCCTTGTATAATGTATCCAAGTTAGAAAGGCAGGGAATATTTTTGAAAAAGACATTTTACCA
The DNA here is from genome assembly GCF_009760835.1 of Bacillus sp. EE-W1. Taxonomy (NCBI): domain Bacteria; kingdom Bacillati; phylum Bacillota; class Bacilli; order Caryophanales; family Bacillaceae; genus Bacillus; species Bacillus sp. EE-W1. Next base: position 25,831 of record NZ_WIPE01000058.1, read on the forward strand.
CTATATGATGAAGCATCGTGCAGCTTTATTTAGTAATGAAGTATCGAATTTAGCAGAAGCAATGTATGATGATTTAAGCTTTCCAAAGCAATCTGAAGATTATGATGAAATTAGTTCATACTTAGAGTTAAGTGGATTGCTAGAAAGTATGTCTATATTTGATGAAGCTTGGGATTTATACATACAAGAGAGATAAGAACTATATGAAATTTTTGACGTGAAGCTAGTCTATTTGCTAGCTTTTTTTACGTTGTAAATAATTTTTTTATACGGTAATATTTTTTATTGAAAAAATTTATGAATATACGCTTCTGTGATAAGCGTTTTTATGTAGGTTGCATATACTGTTATCAAAATCACGACGTCAAAAAAAGGAGAGATATAGATGGCGAGAAAAAAGCAACCTAAATATAACGTAGGGGACATAGTCGTGATTACGCTATATGGAACCGTTGGTAAAATCACAAATATGAAGGTTTTAGATGGAGTTTACGTTTACGAAGTCAATAATCACGATGGGTTTTACGTAGAGCAAACGTTGCAGCACGTTTCAGAGCAAGATATGAAAAAAGGTGAAACTGAGTGGATTGAATTAAATTATAATTTCACATTTGGTGATCTCGTGCAAGTAACAGGATACGATAAAGATGTGTTTCGAATTGTTGGTTTTCGTACAGAAGTATGGAGATATAAAAATGACGCATGGGAAGATACTATATACGAATTGTCACGAATTACGGATGGTGAATGGTTAGAAGCGGATGAATCAGATTTAACGTTACTTGCCAATGCTCAAACGGCAAATGCAATTTTGAAGAAAATGAAACAAGATAAAGCTGGTATGAATAAATTAGATTTAGGAAAATTAAAGTCAATTAACAACTCAAAAAAAGTGAGTGTTAAGACAAATCGTCAAGAGATCATTGATGGATTACTTGATATTTATAACGATTATCAATTGTTATTCGATACATTTAAAGATGAAGAATACAAAATTGTTATGGATGTTGTTCATAATTATTTAGTTAAATTGACAGAGAAAAAATAGTTAACTAGAAAGAGAGAATGAATTGAACAACAACATATGCAGTATAAGGTATGCCTACAATTATTAAAAAAATAAAAAGCCATTTAATAAGAGAGTCTGCCCATTGATCTTCATGCATGAACTCTTCTTTTGTTTGCCCTACTTCTTGTTCTACCTCATATTGGTATTCCATAATTAAATCCCCCTTTTTGATAGCTTGTACTACCATCGTATGCATCTCGTCCAAAGGATATGACCTATAAAAAAAGAAAAACTATTTTTCTAATCTCATATACATAATTTTGAGATTTTTTCATAAAACAGAAATAAAGGAGTGATGCTCATGAAGGAAATTGAGGTCGTAATTGATACGGAAGAGATTGCGGAGTTTTTTTATGAGCAACTAATTGAAAGAGGGTACGTCCCAAAACGAGAAGAAATTGAAGATCTCGCAGATATTACATTTGAGTATTTATTAGAGAAATGTATGATTGATGAAGTTTTTGATGAAGATGATGAGTGAAAGTAACGGCGGGCTTAACTCGTCGTTTTTTACTCTTTACAAACTTGTCACAAATATAGTCGGAAATTATTGGTATAATTAAAAGAAAATTTTACTCAAGAGGTGAAGGGATGTTCAAAAAAATTATTGATTCTTTATTAGGTAGGAAAAAAAATCGTTCGTATTCTAGTAGTGATTATCGCCATAGAGGTGGCTCTTATTCAAGTAGCGATTATAAACGACGTTCATCTGGTTATGGGCATCAGCATTATAAAAGAAAACGTAAAAGTCGTAGCTTCTTTTCAAGTAGCTGATGAAATGGCGTCGTATACTAGCTTTATTTGATAGACCACTGCGAAAAAATACAATCGTTGCAGAACGTTATAAAATTGAATCAGTAATTGGAATGGGCAGTTATGGGGTTACATATGTCGTTAATGATTTACAAATAAATAGAAATAAAGTCTTAAAACAATTAAGACAGAGTAAACAAAGGTATGAGTCAGGTAGAAAATCATTTGAACAAGAGAAAATGATTTTACAAACATTAAATCATCATGCAATTCCTAGTTTATATGATCATTTCGTATGGGAGAAAAAAAGCTTTTTCGTGATGGAATATATGCCTGGTAAAAATTTTGAAGATTATATTTTCTTAGATGGGCATGTATATACAGAACGTGAAGTTTTAAAAATTTTATATGAAATATTAGAAATTGTATCGGTGTTTCATCATAAAGGTATAATTCACCGAGATTTACGCATTCCAAACATATTAATGAAAGAAAACCAAATTAGTATTATTGATTTTGGATTAGCTAAATTGAAGGGTGAGGGTGATGAACGAGCTACAGCTTATGAAGGTGAACAAGCTTTGATGCGAGAAGTTCACTTTCGTAGCGATTTTTATGCGCTTGGTCATTTCTCGTTATTTTTATTATATGCAGGCTATGAATCTAAAGAAAAACATGAAAAACCATGGTATGACGAATTAACTTTGGAAAATTATAACCGTGAAATGCTTATGCGAATGTTACAAATAAAAACGCCGTACTATGAGAATGTACAAGATTTAAAAAAAGATATAGCTTTTGCTTTAGAAAGGATGGAGGTTCCGTGTTTCAAAAGTTTTTAGCAAGTGTTGGTATTGGTAATGCAAAAGTAGATACAGTTCTTGAAAAAGATGAGTATATTGTTGGAGAAGAGATACTAGGGAAGGTTCATATAACTGGTGGTTCAGTTAGCCAACAAATTGAAAGCATTTACTTAACATTATCGACGTCGTATGTACGAGAAGTGGATGATAAAAAAGTAACAGCAACATATGATTTAGAGCGAGTTCGTTTAACAGAACCTTTTTCTGTAGAGCCGAATGAAAAAATAGAAATTCCATTTTCATTTATAATGCCAGTTGAAACGCCGCTTACACTTGGAATGAAAAAAGTTTGGGTGCATACAGGTCTTGATATTAAACGCAGTATAGATCCAAGTGATCGTGATTACATTCAAGTGTTGCCCAATGCACTATTAAATAGTGTGTTAGAGAGTGTAAATCAATTAGGTTTTAAAGCGCGTCATATAGAATGTGAAGAATTACCGTATCGATTACGTAAGCAAGTTCCGTTTGCACAAGAATTTGAGTTTGTTCCTGTTTCGGGAGAGTATTATGGGAAATTAGATGAACTAGAATTATTAATCTTACCAAGCGCTTACGATCGCCTAGAGATTATTATGGAAGTAGACAGAAAATCTCGCGGATTAGCAGGTTTATTTGCAGAAGCGCTTGATCTTGACGAGAAAGTGATTCGCTTTACAGTAACGAATGAAGATATTCCAACAATGCAAGAAAAAATTAACAATTATATTTTTAAATAAACTATGCATAAAAAAGAAATGGAGAGGAAAACTAAAACAACCGCTCCATTTTTTTGTATAGTGAGGTTATGTATGTGAAACGATATCGACATTTATACTTGTTAAGTTTTACGCTACTCATCTGTTTTGTCGTATTATCACTTTCGTATCATACCGCTTGTATTGAGAAATTTGACAATATAGTCGCGCATTTTATTCAAAGCTTTCGAAACGATTACTTGACAGCTTACTTTACTTGGGTGTCTTTTATCGGTTCCAAAAGAATATATTTTCCGTTACTCATCATTCTTGTAATGTATTTTCTCGTTAGAAAAAAGTTGCTTAGTGCATTACTTCTAACAATTAATTATTATGGATCTCGTTATTTAAACAGTATGCTTAAACTATGGTACGAACGAGCAAGACCTGATGTAACGCAGCTTGTTACTGCAACTGGATATAGTTTTCCGAGCGGTCATACGATGAATGCTACTGCTTTTTTAGGATTTATTGCATACGTCACAATTACTGAAGAACGTATTACATTGCATAAAAAATTGTTGATTATTTTTATAGCGAGCTTTGTTGTATTATCTATTTCAGTTAGCCGAATATATCTTGGCGTTCACTATCCATCTGACATATTAGCAGGATGGGCAGCTGGCGGTAGCTGGCTCGTTTTATGTGTTATATTTCATAAAGCGTTCATTAAAAAAGAACCTATGTCATAATAGGTTCTTTTTCCATTGGTTCAACATGAATGTGTGCATGGTAAATGCCAAACTTTTTCCGAAGCATAGCCTCAATGTTATCAGTAATACAATGACTTTCACCAACATCCATACGAGCATCTACTTCGATTGTAATATCAACGTACGTTTGATTCCCGTACATACGCGCGCGAATGTCTACGATGTTTTCTACGCCACCAATATGTTCAATAGCACCAGCGTACTCTTCCATCTTATCTGGATCGATTCCATCCGTTAACATATGAGAAGCTTCTACGAAAATCTCCCATGCAGTTTTACAAATAATAAGGCCGACAATTAAAGCGGCAATAGGATCTAAAATAGGCATTTGGAACTGCGAACCGACAATACCTACTACTGTACCGATACTTACGAGAGCATCTGATAAGTTATCCTTTGCAGCGGCTTCTAATGATTTACTTTTTGTTCGTGCTGCAATCTTTTTCGTATACAAATATACAAAGTACATAACGACAGCAGAAAATAAGGCTACCCATGCAGCAAGTACATTAGGCGCTACTTGTTTCGGATTTAAAAAAGATTGAATAGCACTAATAATAACTTCTAATCCGACCGTTGCCATAATAAAAGAAGCAACAAGTGATGCAATTTGTTCTGCGCGTGAATGCCCATAAGGATGATCTGGGTCACGAGGTTTACGAGAGATTTTTAGACCAATTAATATCGCTAAAGAAGCACCGATATCCGTTAAGTTATTTAAACCGTCAGCACGTAATGCGCTAGAGAGGGTAATATAACTGATGATAATTTTCATAGAGGATAAAAATATGTAGGCCATAATGCTGACAATAGCACCTTTATCAGCTTCTTTATGAGAAAGAGTATCCATTTTAATCACTCACCTTTCTACAAGGGATTTCTTTCTATAAATAGAGTACCAAACGAAACTCGTGTGGGTCTATACAAACATTGTTGACGTTTTTTAGGTTTTTAAGAAGGGGATAACAAAGTTTCGTGAAGGAAAAATATGTTGTAAAGTGCAAAGTTAGGGTGTGAACGCAATTTGGATCGAGGGGATAGGGAAAAGGATAGATGTATTATGATGAATCCGTATACTACACCGCTCAAAGGTGATTGGGCAAAATAAAAACCCTCTAGAAAATATATTTTAGAGGGTCTTCATCTTAGTATGCTTCTAAAAACTCAGTAACTTGCTCTTCAGTTTTTGCGTTAGCACTATGTAAGTGGCCTAGTTTCTCACCATTTTGATATACAAGTAAACTTGGAATACCCATTACTTGATACTCTTCAGCGATACTTGGGAATTCATCTTTGTTAATAGAATACCATTCAAACTTATTGAACTCTTCCATTACATCTCCGATAAAGTTGTCCATACGCACACAATCTGGGCACCATGTAGTAAAGAACTTAACAACTACTGGCTCCTCACTTGCGATAATGTCTTTGAATTCCTGTTCAGATTTGATTTCTTTCATGTTTTGTTTCTCCTTTTTCACTATTAATATTTTAGGTTGGAACCTCACTTTTCTTTATAAGCTTTTTCTAGGGTTGTGTCAAACTTCTGAATTGTAAGGTTACTATTATAAGTAGGGTAATTCAAATTGTATTCATGATAGCCATTGCTATAACGTTCTTTTCCTCACATATTTTTATGAGATGTTTATGAAGCGACTGAAATGTAATGTCGGATAAAACAAGCAATCTCTTTCTGGTACTTAGAGAAGGTAAACGGTGGATAATCATTACTCATAAATTTTATGAGTGAATGAAACAACAAGCAGGAAATTCAAAAAAAGATGTAGGGGATGCATGTATGAATTTAGAGGAATCGTTATAAGAACGTATTCGTGAAGTTGTGAGAGAAGAGATTAGGGCGGCGTTATATGAGTTCCAGTAATAATCACAACCCAAAAAAGTAATATGGGTGAAAGAAGCGTGACTAACAAGAGGGGAAATTGCTGCACTGTATAGAGTGAAAGAAAAAACATGATGTGGAACGCGAAAGGGATCATAAGAACATCTTAGGAATTATTTAGCGGTTAAGAAGTCAGGGGAATTAGGATGTTGAAATGGGTGAAGAAACAAAAACGCCCACCTTGCATTGTTTGTGAGAAACAAGAAGGTGGGCTTCAATTAAAAGAAACGAATTGGATTTGTGAAAATTGTGCCCAAATTACGCATGAACAAGGTATTGAAAGAGATACCTATACCCTTTATATCTTATTCCATAAATAAGAAAGCTGGTGGGCTTCTGATTCAAGAGCTATTAAATGATCATTATTAATAGAGTTATTCGTATACATTCTGTTCTTTTGGATGTTAAGGACAGTATAATTCACATCGTTATATTTATTTGAAAATGTTGATTCATTTAATAATGTCAGTGTTGAGTTGATGTTATATTTATCAATTCGCTCTTTTTTTCCTTTGAAAAATAGTTTAATAAGATGCGGCTCATCATTAATGAGCAAACCGAGTTCAGGTGATGAGCGGACGATTAAATTATCTGATAACCAATGTGATTTACCTGGATCAAACCAAGAGACTTCTTTGTTTTTAATAAATTTTTTGTACTGCTTTATAACATCAATGTAGTTTTGCTTTTTCTTCTGATCAACAGTTTGTACTAATGTTTCAAAACAATCAAAAGGTAGTTCGTTTTTATGAAATTTAATAACAGTTTCTCGTAATTGTTTCCAGTAATCAAAAACCGGGTGATATTCAGGTTGAGATTTTAAATTCTTTACAAAATTTGTTTTAGCTGCACTACTTTTCAGTGTGAAGTCTAAAAATTGTGTAAGTCCCACTTTAATTTCCGCCATGTTACACCTCCTTTCCAAATATTACTAATTCAATATTGGAAAGGGAAATCCTGCATTTTTAAGGAGGTGAACTAGATGCTAGAAAAACCGATGTTCATACACAATGGCTATTGTATTTCTTGAGCTTGGTATTCATGGAATACTTTCTAAGAGGAGGTAACAGCAATGGATCTACACCCAGTAAATGATAATAATACGAAAAAAGCATTGGAAGGGTTTTTAAAAGCAGTGGAAAAAGCCCAGAAAGAAGAGAATGAAAAATCAAAGAAACCAAATAAAGAAGATGAGTGCAGCGCGCTATCGTTAAAATGACGAATAAGGTGCTTTTTTATTTTTTCATAAAGCGCATGCATATTCATGGATTTACAGATATTTGTTACGTGGGCATAGTGTTTTTGATAAACAATATTATGGGAATAAAAGGAAATGTGATTATATGAAAAAAGGTCCTGTTGTTTCCAACAGGACCTTTCCTAAAATGGCAAAGAGTAACTCTTACCTTACTCTTCTCGTATATAATACATGAAAAAGATAGATGTGTATACAACAAGAAATTCCAATATAATTATTTGAATATAGTGTTTAAGAATAATAAGGTGTAATTTTAAATAAGGAATTAAATTACAAATGTTGATTTGTCAGGTGATTCAAATGAATTTCTATCAAATTGTAGTTAATAAAGTGATATTGAGATAATGAGATATGTAATTTTGCATATCAGATTTTTAAAGTGAACAAGGGTATGGAATATTTAAATGATACGGAAGTTGAGGGAGAGTAATACTAAAATTTCATTTGTTTTTTACTGTAATAAATAAATTCATTTGAATAGAAGCGAAAAATGGAGGTTTGCCTTAGTCATTTATGAAAGTCAAGAATATTTATAACCATAGGAGTAAATACACAGGTCCGATTTTTGTAATGATGGAGGGAATTGATGTGGACATAACTCAAAGTATGGCAAGAATAGTGGTAAATGGAAAGGATCTTCCGTTTATTTCAGTTAGAACTTCTGTATGGAATCAAGGACCTGTAAATGATTTAATTGTTTCGACAAACTTGAGAGCCGAGGAGCTTTATCAGTTTATGTGGTCACAAGTGCCAGTAATGCTTGCGATGTATTTTCTTCAAGGAGCGGACTTAATGCGGTTTGCTAGAATTAATGGGATTAATCAAGGTGTAACGGGAGAATATATATATCATTTCTCTTGGGGATAAAACGAATGTAAAGTAGCTTAACAGCTGCTTTTTTATTTTGTAAAAGAATTTTAGAAGATTAGAAAATATGATTAGAGCGTGATATGGATAATGTGTGACTGTTTTTCAAGTTCTTAAAGTTAATCAGTTACTTCATTGCATACAAGGGTTGGGCTATGAATATGAAGTTTTCACCTTGTTTTTTGATGAACCATTTTTATATGAAAATCATATAATATATTGTAGGACAAGCAACCATTTTATAATCTATTAAATACTCCAAGAGCTTACCTTTTATATATCTTCGCATCTACTGATCTAGATGCTCTTTTTTATTGAACAAAACACCCATTTGGAAAGGAGGTTAATAATGGGAGTGACATTAGAAGAATTAGAAAAGTGTTATAATAAAGCCTTTATTGAGGGAGCAGAGTACGTAGCTGTTCAGATTGAAATGGATGGATTTCATAGCGATGAAGTAATTATTAACGACAAATACAGTATAGATTCTAAATTAAAGTATTATAAGAAAACATACAATGAAAATTTAGAACATAGATGGATTCCAGGGATTCGAATTGTAGGTTTTGCATATGGCTATTCGTTCTCAGAAATTCTACATGAATTAGGGTTGCTAGTGAAGAAATGATTAAACAAATAGCAGTTATTTTACGCGATGCCGTGCTTTTAGTGGTGTCTTTTTTTGTTGTGAAGGAAAGATATAAATAAAAAAGAGAGCCTAAGCTCTCTTTTGAATAGATACCTAACGTTTATGCACAGATTGGAATTCCTAATGCTATTAAGGTCAATGCTACTTGAAGAGAAAGTTCTAATCTAGCAATTTCGATTCCAGCGACTGAGACCACTAAAAGAGGTTGTCCATTAACGAACAAAACACAGCTTTCCATACTTTCGCCTCCTTCCGAGTAATCTAATATAGTATATGAATAAAATTTAAATACGTAATAGTCAGATTGATGAATTTAATAGAAATTGATAATTTAACCTATGTTATAAAAAAATTAAGTAGACTAATACCTGATTTATTAACACTATATATGAAGGACAAGAATATATTAGGAGTATATAACAACGTAGGAGTGGTAAATATGTTCTTTGCAAAGTTACGCGGTAGGAATGAAGTTCCACCAGTAGAAACAGGTGCTCGAGGAGAGGCTTTCTTTAAATTAAGCCCGGACAAGCTTAGCTTAAAATTCAAGCTAGATTTATTCGATATAGAGGATGTAGTAGCTGCCCATCTGCATCTTGGGTCAAAAGGAACGAACGGTCCTGTTGTAGCTTTTTTATTTGGACCTATAACAAATCTAGTTTCAATAGAGTGTGCAACTCTTACGGGAATGATTACTCAAGAAGATTTGGTCGGGCCGTTAGCGGGTCAAACATTAGGTACTCTTGTAAATGAAATCATATCTGGAAACATATATATTAATGTTCATACAGTACAACATTCTAATGGTGAAATACGAGGACAATTGAATTATTATTAATGAATAGAAGTAGTGAAAAATAAAGCATCCGTTTAGGGTGTTTTTATTTTGTGAAGGTTGTATAGATAAGTAATCTATTTTTAGTAATCTTAAACATTCATTTCTAAAATTTTGAAAGTAGTCGAATTTAAAAAATAGTTATCAGAAACTTGTTAATGAAATGCTCCTTCAAAAATTAAATTAGTATTAGTAGATGAACCTTGTAAATGAAATATGAAAGTGTAACAGATAATAAAAATCTTTAAACCTAATCAAAGCTAATAGATTAATTCTCCACACCCACTGAAATAAAAAATCATAACATAAATTGTAATTACTTTTACGGAAGTGAGATGAAAATAATGTTTTATTCTTATTTTGCTACTCAAGCTGGTATGCGACCAGCGTATGGTACATCAATAACGTTTAGCGGAGCACAAAGTACAGTTCAAGCTGTTCAACAAGCGTTACAAATGCAAATGCAGCAACAAGGGATTCAGCCGTATTATTCATCCATAGAGTATTTTTACCCAATGCATCAAATCACACCGTATGGAAGTTCTTTTCTTACTATCCCATATGGAACTGTATTTAATCTATAAATTGAAAGTTTAATCAGTAGGGGGCAGGTATCCCAAACCGATTATTAGTCCTCGCCAATTGGACATATACGGACGATCCAGCTCCTACCTACCTTTCTTGCATGTTCCGAAATTTTTTTTGGAGCCTTATTACCCGCAAATGGAGAGGGGTATATGTAAGCGCCAAATAGTCCTCACCTACAATTTGTAATTAACCGATGAGATAATCTCCGTACATACTACAAGTGTTTTTTTGATGAGAAGATACCGATTAAAGAAAAAGTGAGAATTATCTTATTATGACAAATGATGGTTAGTGGCTCTGTATGCAAGGATATATGAACATTTATTTACGCGGACCAGATCCAGATGTAACAACGAAGTCCTATCTGCGGGTATATCGTACAGGATGATTGTCCTATAACTATCAACCTACAAAAAGCAGGAGAACATCTGAATTGTTTTTTTACTGGGTTTGAAAGATATTTACAGCCATAATATCTAGTATTTTGTTTATAATTGTAAATAGTTATTGAAATGTGTAAATGTTATTTTTTTATTAATAAAAAAAATAGGAAAAATAATGCAACTTTTTAATTTGTTTATTCGTGTTATATATGAGAGGAGGAGGGGGATGGAGATTGAAGAAATATATAAGGTTTATATAAACGATGTGTACCGGTATTTATTTTCCCTTTCTCGTAGCCATCACGTAGCAGAGGACTTGACGCAAGAGACTTTTTATCGAGCGTATCTTTATTTAGAAGATTATGAAAATCAAAAGGTAAAATCATGGCTTTTTAAAGTGGCATATCATACTTTTATTGATTTTGTTAGGAAAGAAAATAAAGTAACTTTTGTAGGAACTGAGGAATTAGAGACGATACAAGCGGGGGAATCTACAGAAGAGTATGTAGTCGCAAAAAATAGTTATGAAAAGTTAATTCAGATTATTCATAATTTACCGGTGGTAGAGGCACAAGCTATTTTATTATGTGACGTACATCAATTAACGTACGAAGAGGGTGCTTCTGTACTAGGTTTAAAGTTAAATACGTATAAAAGTCACATATTTCGTGGGAGAAAGAGATTAAAAGAATTGTTAAAGGAGGAAAAGAGTCAAAATGAAAAATGATAAACCTCATTCTGAACAAGATGATTATAAAGAATTGTTACAAGAAGCTCTTCATCAAAGACCGGCTTCACTTCCTGATGGAAAACAAGAGCAAGTGTTGAAAATAGGTAAAAAAAGAGCGCGTATTACGAATGTTTTAATTGTATTTACTTTTTTATTACTTATTCAACCTATTTTATATATATCAACACTCTTATATTATACATTGGCACCAACAAACGCAATGGAGATACGGAATGTAGTAAATCAAACATTAAGTGTAACAGAACCAAATTTATTTTTGAAAGATAGGGACATGGAGCAAACATTGTTACCGCTTAGTTTACAATTGCATTTTGATTTGTATAAAAGGGTAGGGAAGAAAGATATTCGAATAGGAGAAGAGAAAACAGATTATGTATTTAGTAGAGCAACGAAAGTTAGCCGTGAATATACAACAGATGAAAAAATTCCAGAAGTCCCATATATAGATAATGAGGTATTGTCTCATCCTAATAATTATAATGCATCCTATAATAGTAGTGAAGAAGCGCAGGTATTAAAGGGTCTTCCGCAAGAATCTGTTGTAGAAGCATTTATATCTTTTAGAGAATTGTTGAGTGTACAAGAGGTAACGAATATGTTTCCCACTATTGATATCGTCTGGTATGCCGTTAATACAGGGTTAGAGGAGAAGCAAACGAATGACGAGGGTATGTATGTTGCTCCGATTGGCTTTCCGGCAGATATGATTTCAAGACCAAGTGGTGCTTTTGTGAGTGATTCACCTCATGAGGAACAATTTATTGATGTGTTAAAGTCATTACAGAAGCATGAAAATTTAGCAGTGAAGCTATCTAGAGCAAAAGTATTAGAGTTGTCAAAGCGTATTTCTTTCCTTGAAAAAAATGGGGTAAAAACATACGGGATGGTTGTAACTGGGCCTAAAGTAGAAGTTGAAAAATTGATGAGCCACGAAAAAGTTAGAAAATTGAAAGTAGGTGAAGCGAGGTTATGGAATTGGCATTCTTAAAAAAAAGAAAGAATCGTATTTATAAACAGGAAACGTGGATGGGGACTCTTTCATTAATTATTGCCTTTTTAGCGTTATTGTATTTAAATATTATATTGCTTTTTCAAGAAACATTTATAGATAAAGGTTTTCTACAAATAGTTGGTATTGGAGTGGTGTGCTCAGTCGTAGGTATGATCACAAAAAGCAAAAGTCGAAAATATGCATTGTGGGCATGTAGTTTATTTGTTTTTATGCTGCTGTTTGCTATATTTGGATTTATGTTAGGTTGGATGGTAAGCTTTGGGCCATAAATATGTGGGAAAGAGAGAATGTAGATTCGCTCTTTTTTGTATTGAAAGTAAAATAGATGTATCGTGCAATCCATTAAATTTGAATGGATTGCACGATACATCTAGGTTGTGTTTTTATTAATATGTTTTCCTCTCAAGTGTATATAAATAGGCGACAAGTATAGTGCTAAAACAATAGCTCGTCCAAACATTGCGAATCCCTCTTACATAATATGTAGTAATAAGCATGAAAGGGGAACTAGTATGTCTTGCTATTACTACTGTAAGTATTGTAAAGAGTATAAAAAGAAACACCATGATTGTTGTAAGTACACGAGTAAGTGTAATGACAACGAGGAGAAGCTTGTTAGGGCATCTGCATTTAGAGCTAGAAATACGGTGAATCAGACGGTTCCTGCCAATACTTTTGTAAAGGTATTG
>NZ_WIPE01000058.1:38907-71081 GCF_009760835.1 Bacillus sp. EE-W1
CCAAAATGAACAATTTGATTTAGCAAATGAGTATAATTCAGTAACGTCTATTTTTATTCCGAAGACTAGGGGAGTTTACTCTATTATTGGAACGATTGGTTTTTTTCCAAACGATCCTAGTTTAAATTATAGAGCTCGTGTAGAAATTCGTGTAAATGGAAACGCAGCAATAGCTATAGATAATGACTTTTTCGGTCCAATAGGTTTTGGAAATGTAGTAAGTGTTTCGACAATTATTCAATTGAATGAAGGAGATCAAGTTGAGGTTTATGCACAAAGTAGCATAGACGGAGTTTTAAGTCCTTCAGAAGACGGCTCACATTTTGAAGCTGCAAGATTCCCTTCTCCGATTAAATAAAGTCGATTAAACAAAAGAGAAAGAATAATCCTCACCGAAATGGTGGGGATATTTTATTCTATTGAAAATAGTAACAGTTTGTCCAAACTATTCTAATCTATATTGCATAGTATGTAATAATAAATTTAAAGGGGGACTTACTACGTCTTGTTATTACTGTAAGTATTGTAAAGATTATAAAAAGAAAAGTCATGATTGCTTTAGAAAAAATAGTCAATGTGATAGAAAGTATGTAAAAGTGAATTGTTGTGATGATAAGAAAGAAAAGCTTGTAAGGGCGTCTGCATTTAGAGCTGTTAATACAATGAATCAACCTGTTCCGGAAAATACTTCAGTTAAAGTATTATTTCAAAATGAACAGTTTGATTTAGCGAATGAATATAATGCAGCAACATCTATTTTTATTCCGAAGACTAAAGGGGTATATAGTGTATTAGGGAATATAACATTCTCTCCAAATGATTTTAATGTAAATTACAGAGCTAGAGTTGAGATTCGTGTGAATGGAAATCCAGCAATAGCAATTGATAATGATTTCTTTGGGACTGGTGTATTTTTTAACAATGATGTTTCAGTAACGTCTATTCTTCAATTAGAAGCAGGGGATTCAGTTGAAGTTTTTGCTGAGAGTAGTGTTGCCGGAGTAATTGTTCAAAATGTTAATGGTTTGAATACGGTTCATTTTGAAGCTGCAAGATTTCCTTCTCCAATTAAATAACGAAGAGAATAAAATACTTTTCAGTAGGTTTAGTTAATCCCCTACACCAAATGGTGGGGGATTATTATTATTTTTCTAAAATATATAAGTAAATAGGCTAAATATAGTTTGTTTCAGGAGAATTTCACATGCTAGGAGGTAAGGTTGAAAGAGCTAGCTTATTATGAGTATTAGATATTCTGCAGGTAATAAAAAGAGTACAACGAAACAAGTAACATGGTTGTGAAAGTTCTTAGGCATTACATTTGCTAGTAGTCTTATGGAATAGAAAAGATATCTAAATTTATTAATACATAAAAGGCCGTATAATTACGGGCTTTTTTTTTACTATATAGAAATTACATATTTAACATAGGTTTGTGTAGGTATTGCTATTGTATAGAAAGGAAAAACATTAAGACGATTACACTATATAAAAATAAAATAAATCCTAAGATGAGTAGTATGGGATGCAACTTGAACATTTTTGACCTCCTTGAGTATATAAAGAATTTTAATACATATTTGGTCAATTTAGAAGGGGAATATATTAATGAATGATGATTGAATCAATACACTAATTTAACAGAATAGTGAACGTATAATAAATAAAGGAGTATTGTTGATTACACATTGATTAAATTGTTTATAAGCAGCAGATAGGTTGATCGCCCGTGAAATATAAAGGTGAGCAGATTTATGTTTACAGAATGAGAGATAAATAAAAAAAAGAGCATACATAAAAAGTACGCTCTAAAGAAAGATAGGTTTTATGAGTGGATAATTTCCATACGATAATATATGCTCGGTTAATAACAACGTGTGAAAAATCAATAGATTATCAATGGAATAACATGAAATGAGTAATTTTGGTCTATTCCCGTAGTCGCGGAGCTAACCAAATTGTAAGGATTGTGAATAGAATGGATTAACAACTGGATAATGATCGTACTTCAGTTTCGTATTTCTTATAGTTTGGATATTGCGAAATAGTTTGACACTTAGGTGTGGAAAGTTGGTTAATTATAGAAACATTTGTAATTACCTCGTTACATGGACCGAAAAATGTGATTTTTAGTTTTGAGTTTGGTGGAACTTTAACCACGATAGGTTTTTTTTTCATAAAATCAGCTCCTCATATGCACATCTTATTCTGCACTTTTTCGTTCAGATTATAAAGGCGTATTAATATAATATGAAATTTTAGTTGAGTTGATAATAATATGGGGTTTTATGCCGTGGTGAAAATGTGGGAAATGCATAGGAAACTGAGAATGTTCTATAAAATGTTTAATCGATATAATAGGTAAAAGCAAAAAATAAGTAATTTATCTAATACACTTTTTTCCTTGATACATATTATAGTAGTAAGAATTGTATTAGGAGGTAATGAAAGAGTGCAAGAAAATGTACAAGCTCAGCTTTCACCACCGTGGATCACATATTTCAATGAGTTAAAAAATTCAATTGGTACTGATCCAACTGTTTCAGTTGGTCCGCTAATTCCAGTTGGCGGGAATTATATTATTTTAGTGCATGCGTTAAGTAATGAAAAAGCGATAGCGTTAGCAACGCTTCTAAAATCTTTTGTAGAATTTGGGAATGTAAGTGTAACAGTTATTGTAACTAATAATGAAAATAACATTGTAAATCCACTTCCATGTCCACTAGATGCATTTGAAATTGCTCATTTATTTCAAGTGGCGTTAGAAAATAATCCTTATTTTGAACAAGTTGTTGTACAGCCGCAGCTTCCTGGTGGATCAAATGTTGTCTTTCCAGTTTTTACTGCGCAAGTGATTCAATTTTTTAATGATGATATTTCAAATTTATGTCAAACATTTACTGGTGTTGCTGCAAATATATTTCATGATGTAATGAACGATGACATTTGTGATATCCCAATTTTATTCTCCACAAGCTGTGTTCCGAGCGGTGAGAGTGCACAATTACAAAATACAGAGTTGACACCAAAACTGTTTTACTAAATTGTAAGAAGACATTTTCATTAATAGAAAATGTCTTTTTTGTATGCATAAACGTTACTTTGTCTAGCTAATTACAGGTTAACAAGCTGTGAATCATGAACGAAACTGCCACTGATGAAAGAGTTACTGAATTTCACATAGTATGTAAAAGTAGTCTGTTTGAATTGAAAATATATAAGAAATGTGAGGGAAATCATTTTCGTGAATATAGAATAATCGCAAGAAACACAATAAGCTAGCTGTCATACATATGTTTATTAGTCTAAAGAAGATTAATATCGATGAGTAGTAATAAGGAAAATATTTCTAATAATAGCGCTAATGAAAGGTTAATTAATTGATATTATTTACTAATAGATGATAGTGCATATCTCGAATTTGTGAATGAACTGTATGAAAAATAAATAAAATTAGTGGAAGTTTAATTAAAAGATTATATGTTTTGAAAAATAATATAGATTCTCCGTATTTATATTATAGATAGCTAGTATTAGGCATAAGGGGCTTTCAATAAGACAAGCTTTGAATATGATATTAAAAAGGGGATGAATTGTAGTGGGGTATATTATCGATATTTCAAAATGGAATGGAACTATTGATTGGGATATTGCAGCATCTCGGCTAGATTTAGTTATTGCTAGAGTTCAAGATGGCTCGAATACGGTAGATTTTATGTATCAAAATTATGTGAATGAAATGAAGAAACGCAGTATTCCATTTGGTAATTATGCATTTTGTCGCTTTATATCTATTGCTGATGCAAGGAAAGAGGCACAAGATTTTTGGAGTCGTGGCGATAAATCTGCTAAGTTTTGGGTGGTGGACGTAGAAATTCAAACGATGATAGATATGCAAGGGGGGACACAAGCGTTTATAGATGAATTACGCCGTTTAGGTGCGAAAAAAGTAGGGCTATACGTGGGGCATCACACGTATGTATCATTTGGAGCACGTAATATTGAAGTTGATTTTGTATGGATTCCTCGTTATGGAGGAAATAAGCCAGCATATCCGTGTGATATTTGGCAATATACTGATGCGGGAAATGTTCCTGGTATTGGGAAATGTGATTTAAATCAATTAATAGGAAATAAGTCGCTTTCTTGGTTTATAGGTTCGGATCAAGTAAATCAATCTATTCAATTTAATAAAGAGAATACACAGCAATCAAATGGTATTGGTATTGCAGTTTCAAAATATCCTGATGGATATGGCATAAACGTATATGAAAATCCTAAGAATCCTCAGTTTACAGGTACAATCACTCAAAAAAATCCATATTTAGTCTTACATGGTTATTGGGAAGACGCAGATAAAGATATGATTTGCTTAGGCAATGATAAACAGTGGGTATATGTAAAACATTTTGATGTAGAATGGTTTTATGCAGTTTCAAAATATCCTGTTGGGTATGGAGTAAATTATTATGCAGAGCCTGAATGTATAAATTATAAAGGAAATATTGATGGATCAAAATCTTTTCGTGTGTGGGGCAGAGCCAAAAATGCGGTAGATATCGGGCAAAATAATTGGATACTGGAAGAACATTTAAATATTAAGTACCTATAAGTAAATAAATGTTTTAGGGATACGTAAAGGGTCATTTTACTAATACATAATAAGATGACCCTTTACGTATTGGAAAAAAACACGATATATAGTTTATTCAAATGAAATGAATTACATGTGGAAAACACATTGTTAACACAAGTATATTGTATAGTTATTCTTATATAATAATAAAAGTGAGGTATTTTGAATTGAAAAAGAAAAAGTTATTTTTAGGAACAATTATTTCATGCGTAGTACTGGCATTATCGGCATGTGGTTCCTCAGACAACGTAGTAACATCAAAAGTAGGAAATGTTACAGAGAAAGAGTTAAGTAAAGAATTAAGACAAAAATATGGGGAAAGTACTTTATACCAAATGGTGTTAAGTAAGGCGTTACTAGATAAATATAAAGTTTCAGATGAGGAAGCAAAAAAACAAGTAGAAGAAGCAAAAGATAAAATGGGTGACAACTTTAAATCGACTTTAGAGCAAGTTGGATTGAAAAATGAAGATGAATTAAAGGAAAAAATGAAGCCGGAAATCGCATTTGAGAAAGCAATTAAAGCGACTGTCACAGAAAAAGATGTAAAAGATAACTATAAACCAGAGATTAAGGTAAGTCATATTTTAGTGAAAGATGAAAAGACTGCTAAAGAAATGAAAGAGAAAGTAAATAATGGTGAAGATTTTGCAGCTTTAGCGAAGCAATACTCAGAGGATCCTGGTTCAAAAGAACAAGGTGGAGAAATAACTGGTTTTGCTCCAGGGCAAACGGTGAAAGAATTTGAGGAAGCTGCATATAAATTAGATGCAGGACAAGTAAGTGAGCCAGTAAAAACAACTTACGGGTACCATATTATTAAAGTGACAGATAAAAAAGAATTGAAGCCATTTGATGAAGTAAAAGATCAAATTCGTAAAGATTTAGAACAGCAAAGACTACAAGATACGACAGGTAAATGGAAACAGCAAGTAGTTAATGATTTATTGAAAGATGCTAATATTAAAGTGAGTGATAAAGAATTTAAAAATACATTTGAATTTCTAGAAAAGAAATAATGATTGCAATTAGAAAAAGGAACCTATATAGGTTCCTTTTCTAGTTAGTGTGTGTGTTATAAATAGATAGTAAGACAATATAATATTACATTTAAATATTAAGAATTACAATGGGAATTTATGTATTTTTTAAAATTGGAATGATCAATGCTTCATAGAATGTTGATATTATAATATTTCGTTTGCTTAATTTCATTCCACTATTTGCATGTAGTCTGATTGGCGCGGGCTAATTAAAACCTGAAGTGATTTAAGTTTTTCTTTATTGAAGTGGATAAACATAATTTGCAGAATGAAACATACAATAGTATTGAAAAAATATTGATGTTAAATGAAGTGAAAAGCAGAGCATTCTACTAAAAAAGAATGTTCTTTTTAGTATGAAATTTTCAGAGGAAAGAATGCTTTTAAAGAAATTATTTAATAGATAAATATATTACGTAGGAGGAGAAAATATGAAAGTAATTTTTCAAAGAGAAGGTGGAGGGAAGGTTTTTGAATCGTATGATGAAGATATAAGCAACTTATTAGCTATTTTAAAAGAAACGAAAGGGATCAAGATTGGGATGGTTGAGTATGAAGTATTAAAATACGAATTAGAGTATTTTCGTAACCCAAAAAAAGCAGTAACAGAGAGGGAGTTACATATAATAGTACAACCAAAATATATGTAATAATAAGGGGCAATTATTTATAAATAGTTTTATACATTATGTACGAAAAGAGAGTGTTTAAATTGCTCTCTTTTCATAGAAATTCATAAGGAATGAATTGTGGTTCGTTATAAATTCCTTAAATTTTGTGAGTTCGTTCTTTATAATATATGCTTTCATTTATAGTTGGTTAATAAACTTGAAAAATTAAAACTATTTAGTTTAGGCAGGGATTTTACATTCGAGTAGATAAATATTCCTATAAAGTATTTTGCATATGAATATTGGAGGAGTAAAAATGAGTTTAGCAAGTTATATAGGGTGCAATGTAGAAATTCCGTTAACGGATCCAGATTCTAATGATGTAATTGTTTTTGGGTCGTGCTTTTCAGATGAAAGTATGCTTGAAATTGTACAAGAGTTTCAATTTCAAACAAGTTACACGTATGAAGTTTCAACGTGCTGGGGCATTGAACTTGTTGAGTGGCAAAGTGAAAAGGAGAAGAAAGAAGCTAAAAAAAAGCTATTAGCTTTATGCTCGATTATGGAAGGTTATTTAAATGAGGGGGACTATTTTGAATTATTCAGTTGTTGGGTTGGTGATGAAGATCAGGAACGAGTGGGAGAATTAAAATTAAAAATAAATCATTTTAATATAGATGAGATTTGTATCCCGGAAAGAACGCTTGTCAGGATAGAAAAATAAATATGGAAATATACGTTATTAGAAAAAAGCGACTTCACTTTGTATGAAGTCGCTTTTTCTGTTGATATGTGGACGGCCTATTATATAAGAAGTGAAAAGCTCACTTGATGAAGAAAAAATAAATGATGGATAAAAATATAATTTAAATCATTCTAAAAGAACGTAAGTTCGTGTATAATTAGAACGAATGTTCTTGTATGTGTAGATAGTATACGAATAAGAAATAAAGTGAAACTTTAATAAGCAGGGTGTTCATCGTCCGTTATTTATTAGCTTTCACCAATTAAGCGTTAACGGGCAGTTGATTTTCGTTTTACCTCCTCGCATATAGCGGATTTTGAGGTAGGAGCTTCACTACCTGTTAATGCCGGATAAATATGAGCCTAGCATTATGAAAGAATAATTGAGTACCATTATGTGTGAAATTGAATGGATAAATGATCAAGGAGATAAAGAAATGAATGATGTAAAGGTGCAGAAAATAAAAAGAGAATGGGTTCCATTTACAGTAATGTCGGAACAGTTGTTAAGTTTGCGAAAGGTTATTGGAGAGAAGTTTAAAGTACAAAAACCGCTCTTAACAAACGAAGCAAAAGAGAGAATTTCTGATAAATTATTAACGTCATTATTGTCTGAGAAAGAAATATTGGTGACATATTTTGAAGATGGTTACATCCTTACAAGTTATATGACAGTAGTGCATATAAACCCGCTAAAGCGCATTGTAATATGTACGGACGCATTTTATAAAACTTACGTATTTAATACTTCTGATATTATTGAAATAACGTAAAGGAAGCTGAAACTTTAATTTTAGCTTCCTTTACGTTATTTCAGATGAGGGATATAAATAATGAAACGAAAAAGCAGCTAGCTTCATACTAGCTGCTGAGCCCCAGGGAAAGGGAGAAAAAGATAGGGTACTCCAAAAATCAATAATAGCTGTGTAACAGCCTAATTATAGTATAGACAAATTTAAAATTCCTAAACAGAAAGATGAAAAAATAGGATTAGGCTGTACCCACTTGGTTTTGATCTGCAAGGTCAGAATCAAACGTATTAGTCGCGCTCACGCCATTAAAAGTATTAACAACAAAACCAACGTTTGAAGCACCAGATCCATTATAAGCCTTCGTATTTTCTTTCGGAGAAACGTTGTAGAAATCGCCTAAGTTAAATGAACCGTTACTATTTTGTACAACTAAATTCCCTACAACTGAGGGCATAGTTTTCACCCGCTTTACAATCATTTGTTAACATTACTATATGGTCTTATAGTCCAAATGGTTCATGTAACAAAAATAGTGGAATAGTAAAACGTTTGAAGTGTAGCTTAATCCTACAATAAAAGTATGTTAAAATTAATGTAAGGTCGATTAATTTTAAAAAACAATTGTATAATTAATATATACAAAATCAAAGGAGGCAAAATGTAATGAATAATGTTATAAAAAAAGTAGATTTAACAGATGCAAAATCAAGTAATCTTGTTGCACTTATTTATAGCAATGAAGTTATATTGGTTGAAGAAGCATTTTGTCCAAATGAAATAAAATTAAAGTTTAATGAAATTGCAATTTTATCGGCTATTAAAACAGCACATATAATGAAAGTATCCATCAGAAAAGAACTGGAAGCAATTTTTCATGACACTGGTGTTTTATTTGTGAAGCATAGTGTTGATTATGGAAATAGTCAATCTATCACTATGCATTTTGAACAATTCAAAAAGTTGCAAAATGAGATTGAGAATTTAAATAAAAATCGGTAATCAGAATAGATGAAGATTCTTTCATAGAGGTTAACTGTTCTATGTTGAAAAAATGGTTTAAAATTTTTTTAGATGAATCTCACTGTAAGCATAAATATGGTTTTATTAAGGATAATGAAGATTTTAAAAGAGGTAATCTAGGTGTAACTTTTATATATTGTGTGAGAAATGCGAGAAAGAGAAGCTGAAATATAAAAGCAATAACGAAATAAATAATGACTTTTTTGATATATAAGCAAGAGTAACTGTTATGGTTACTCTTTTTGCTTACATAAAAACTCCTACTAAAGTATGAAATGAGTTGATACTTTAGTAAATGGCTGAATGAAAAGGGAGAGTGTAAAATTTTATAAAGGAGGAGAGGTATATGCAGCGAAACGAAACTGGAAAAGTTGTAATGATTACAGGAGTGACGCAAGGATTAGGTCGTGCAATGGTTGATCGATTTCATGAATTGGGATGGAATATATATGGCTGTGGACGTTCAAAAGATAAAATTGAAGAATTGAAAAAATATTACGATAATATACATGATTTTCAAATAATCGATGTTTCAGACTCCCAGCAAGTAAGTAATTGGGCGAGTTATATACTTCATAGATATAGAGCACCTGACTTGTTAATAAATAATGCATCGATTGTTAATAAAAATGCGCCACTGTGGAAAGTAACAGCTCAAGAATTCGAAAATGTAATGAATGTAAACGTAAATGGTGTAGTAAATGTAATTAGGGCATTTGTCCCAGCGATGGTAGCTAGGAAAGAAGGAATGATTATTAATATGAGTTCTAGTTGGGGCCGAGTGGGAGAAGCTGAGCTGGCGCCATATTGTGCCTCAAAGTTTGCAATTGAAGGTATCACGAAATCTATGGCACTTGAATTACCCTATGGTATGGCTGTAGTTGCTTTAGATCCGGGCGGAAGTATTAGGAGCCCAATGCTGTATTCATGTGCACCACAGTATGTAAATGAATCACCCACACCTGAAATGTGGTCAGATCATGCGATTCAATATATATTAAATATAACAATAGATAAAAATGGAGCTTCATTGACATGCCCAGAATGTATGTAAATATATTTTGAATTGTATACGTATCTTTTAATTAGCATA
The DNA here is from genome assembly GCF_009760835.1 of Bacillus sp. EE-W1. Lineage (NCBI taxonomy): Bacteria > Bacillati > Bacillota > Bacilli > Caryophanales > Bacillaceae > Bacillus > Bacillus sp. EE-W1. The sequence goes on from NZ_WIPE01000058.1 coordinate 48,807, forward strand.
TTTTCAGTGATATACGCTTTGTCTAAAAAAAGTACCTTAAAGGTGCTTTTTTGTATGATTAACACATTTTAGAATGCACAAAATTACATATAGAAAATAAATATGAGATAAAGGATGTCATTTGTGTATGGCGAAAAAAGCACTAGAAAATTTCTAAATAGGTGATAAAAATGAATCCAAGCGGTTTAAAAGTGACAGGAGCATGGTTTCAAGTAGGAGGAAATCTTACTGCGGCTATTGGGACGACAAGAGGATTTATTGGAGAAGAGAAAGTTGAATCGAAGATTGTAATTGTAGGAAGCTCATTACAAGCCCTCGGTTATATATTACAAATAATAGCGAGTAATGATACCGGAAATGAAGCTGAAAGAGAAAATCAAAATATGTGTTTGGAGAATAAAAGTGAAATGCTTGATAAAATGGGCATTGAATTATTAGCATTAGGGAATATATCAAATGTAATAGGAACATATTTTAATATAAATAAACAATTGAAAGAGAATGATTATCTCATAATTATCGGGAACAGTTTACAATCGATTGGTGCTTTTTTAGGAGTAGAAGCAGCTTTACTTCAGATGAAAGCAATACAGAGAATTATAATACTAGGTAATTCTTTGCAAAGTTTAGGTGCTGGACTTCAAGCGTATCAAGGTATTATTAATGTATCAAAGAACGAAATAGAAAATGAAGGCAGTATGGTTGATAAGAAGAATGAGAAGATAATAGCACTCATTGGTATTTGGATACAAGCAATAGGAACTATTATTTCTGCGATTGGATTAACTATAATAGAGAAAGAAGACAGATTAGAAAAAATAAAAATATGAAAATACACATTTGATAAAGGAAGGGGGATTTTAATTTTACATACGTGGTAAGATTGAAGTAGTAGGTTTTTAGGCATTTGAATAGAATATATAAGAGTAGAAAAGTTTTTCATGCTTAATTGGAATTTATGAAATATAAAAATAATTGGTTTTGTGAGCGTATGAAAAGAAGAGAGATAAAAAATACAAAACAAGGAGTTTTCAAGAGATGATGTATTTATTGGCAATTCTACTACCACCAGTAGCCGTATTATTTTGTGGAAAACCATTTCAAGCAATAATTAACTTCCTATTAACATTAATATTTTGGGTTCCAGGAGTTATACATGCGATATTAGTTGTACATGATAAAAAAGCAGATCGGAGATTAAAAAAACAAATTGAAGCATATGATGAAATGAATAAGAGGAATAGAAGATAGCTAAGTCGTGAAATGATTGTAAAAAGAAAGGGGGACTACCTCCTTTCTTTTTTTCATTCTGTTTAAGTTTAAATTTTAGTATAGCGGTAAGAATTTTTAATATAAGTATTGTGATAATTAGTTTTAGATTGTGCGCTTAATAAACCGGTGTAAATGTTTTCAGGCACGTTAAAGAAATCATACATTCCATTCTTTAATTGAATGCGCAAAATCATAGAAAAAGGATTATAGCCAACAGCAACTATATTTTTTGAAATCACGGGAGATAGTTTCATCATTACGCAACTCCTCACTTCTCATTTTTAATAATTTCTTGTAGATGTTGAGGTTGTGGTGTTGAAATCCTTATAATTAAAGAGGTATTATACTTATATGCAATATATTAAATGTTCGTTATACGTAATTATAAGGAAGTTCACACGAAGTACATATCGTTGTGCTATTTTTATTTCACCTTTGATTTATAAATAAGAAAATATTGACCATTTGAAAAAAAGGTATATTATTTATACGAGGTATTAAAAATTCACTTTTTACATTCTATGCTTAAAGGGGCAGCATTATTAGGAAAAATAGAAGTGAAAATAGTTTGTATAAGAAGTATTCTAAAATTTATAATCTGTGAATTAGGAAAATATTGAATGCTCCAGGTCGATATACTTTCTTAATTAACTTCAGTTTAGAAAGTGACCTCAATATTTTTAAGTAAATCAACGGGAGAATTGAAAGGCAGGAGAAAGTAACATGTCAGAAAATTATCGTTCTCGAGAGGAACGACGACAAGTTAAAAAGAAAAAACAGCCAGCTTCTAAAACACAAAAACCAAAAGGGAAAACTTCATTCTTTCGTAAGTTTTTAATTACTTGTTTATTACTTGGTATTGTTGGTTTAGTGGCAGGGGTTGCTACCTTCTTCGTAATGATTAAGGATGCACCGAAACTTGAGAAAGCAAAACTTGTTAATCCGTTATCCTCAAAAATTTATGATAAAAATGGCGATTTGGTATATGAATACGGGAAAGAAAAACGGACGAATGTTACGTATGATCAAATTCCTAAATTAGTAGAAAATGCATTTTTAGCAACAGAAGATTCACGTTTTTATGAGCATAGTGGAGTAGACTTTAAAGGTACTGCCCGTGCTGTCTTGGTGAGTCTTAAAGGAGATTACGGTTCACAAGGTGGAAGTACAATAACGCAACAGGTTATTAAAAACTACTTCTTATCGATGGAAAAAACATCAAAACGTAAAGTTCAGGAAATATATTTAGCGTATAAGCTAGAACAACAATATTCAAAACATGAAATTTTAGAAATGTATTTAAATAAAATTAACTTAGGAAACCGTTCATATGGTATCGCAACAGCAGCACAAAACTACTATGGTAAAGAATTAAAAGAGTTAACATTACCAGAAGTTGCGATGCTTGCAGGTTTACCGAAAGCACCGAATAACTATGATCCAACAAAAACGGAAAATATTCAAAGGGCAACAGAAAGAAGAAATGTTGTACTAGGATTAATGAATCGACATGGATATATTACGAAGGCAGAAATGGAAGAAGCTTCGAAAGTTAAAGTTACAGATGGACTTAAGACTGCAACTGTTCAGGCAATGCCATATCCTGCATTTATGGATGCGGTTGTGAAAGAAGTTGAAAAAGAATTGCCAGATGCTAACATTGGTTCTGACGGTTTAGAAATTTATACAACTTTAGACAAAGATGCACAGATTGCTGCTGATAGGATATTAAATGAAAATATTATTAATTATCCAAATGATAAATTCCAAGGTGCATTCACATTTATGGATACGAAAACAGGAGAGGTTCGTGCTATAGGTAGTGGCCGTGGTGAAAATAAGGCAGTATTTAAAGGGCATAATATGGCAATTGATTTAGATCGTGCAGCTGGTTCAACTATGAAGCCAATCTTTGATTACGGTCCTGCAATTGAATACTTAAAATGGGCTACGTATCATCAAATTGATGATTCTCCATTTAAATATTCAACTGGACAAGAACTTCGAAATGCGGACAGAAGTCACCTAGGCCCAATTACTATGCGTGAAGCGTTAAAAATGTCACGTAACGTTCCAGCAGTTAAAACTGCAAAGGAAGTAGGACTTAATAAATCAAAGGAATTCTCTGAGAAATTAGGTATTACATTTAATAAACCGCCGGCAGAATCTACAGCTATTGGTACAAATGAAGTATCACCAACTGAAATGGCGGGTGCTTATGCGACATTTGGTAATGGTGGAAAGTATGCAAAACCGCATTTTGTTAAGAAAGTAGTTTATCCAGACGGTAAGTCACAAAGTTTTGAGCAAAAACCAAAACAAGTTATAGCTGACTCTACAGCATATATGATTACTGATATGCTTCGTTCAGTAGTAACATCTGGTACTGGTACAGCGGCAAATATAAGTTCTTTAGATGTAGCTGGTAAAACAGGTACAACAAACTATGATTCAAAACAACTAGCGAAATATAACATTCCAGAAAGTGCAACCCGGGATAGTTGGTTTGCAGGTTATACGCCGCAATATACGATGGCGGTATGGACTGGATATATGAAAGATGGTAAGGACGAGTATATTAGTAGTAAAAATACGAAAATTGCACAGTTGATCTTTAAAGAAATGATGAGTGAGTTTGCTACTGACAAATCACGCTTTAAAATGCCAAGTAGTGTTATTCAAGAAGGTAGTGAGCTACGTATAAAAGGTGAAAAACGTGATTCTTCACCAAATACGAGCGTACCGGATACAACGGAACAACCAAAACAAGATCAAAAGCAAAAAACTGAAGAAGAGAAAAACAAAGAAGAATTAAAGAAACAAGAAGAGCTTAAAAAACAAGAAGAACAAAAGCAACAAGAGGAACTGAAGAAGCAAGAAGAACAAAAGAAACAAGAAGAAGAAAAGAAACAAAATGAACAAAATAATGGAAATGGCCAAGGAACGACACCTCCAGCGAATAATGGAGGAGGCCAAGGAAATACAACACCTCCAGCAAATAATGGGGGAGGTCAAGGAAATACAACTCCACCAGCGACCACACAACCAGAGACTGGCGGGAATGCAGGAGAAGCCCCTGTCAATAATGGACAATAAGAGAAGTTAATAAAAAGTACAAAAAAGCACTTAAGATTTGTGAAAATTACAATCTTAAGTGCTTTTTTATCGTTTAAATTTAAATGTTAAAAGTACCGTAGAAATTTTGAAAATAAATTGATGGAAAATGATAAAAAACTTGAGCCTGAGGCAATGGAGTATAACTGGGGTTGTAAAAGGTAGTACTACTTGGATGTGCGCCATGATGCCAAAATGAGGGAGTAACTTGACCTGGAATTTGATATTGTTGCCAAGTTGCAGGAAGTTCAATTCCTACATCGGAACTAGCTGTATGAACAGCTGGAACGTGTATCCCAGGAGTCGAAGGAACGACGGCTGTTACTCTTGAAGATACCCACATAACATAATCACTCCTAAGTTGTGATAATAAAATAGTATATTCTTTTCACGCGTATAAAGGTACATATAGATAGGACTTTAGGCTAATGTATACTTATAAAGTTATAAGACCAATTTATATTGATGGTGGACCATTTATTATAAAAAGTTACGTCTATTTACGGAGGGAAAAGGGACTAAGAAAATGTAAAATGGAGGTGTTAATTGCAAGAATATACGTGTTTATGGAGGAATTTTAATGGAACGATTATGGACGAAATCATTTATTCAAATGACTTTCGCAATGTTATTTTTATTTACAGGATTTTATTTACTTGTACCAACGCTCCCGCTCTTTATTAAAGAGATAGGCGGCAATGAATCACAAGTTGGATTTATGATGGGAATGTTTACAATAGCAGCAGTTGTAATACGACCGATTATCGGAGGAATGTTAGATCAATATGGGAGAAGATCTTTTATTATTTTCGGACTCGTCTTTTTTGGGATAACGATGTATTCTTATAATTTAGCATCGACTATTGTTCTTTTAGCTGTTTTACGGGTTATTCATGGCGTGACATGGGCTGTTTCTACAACAGCTGTTGGAACAGCGATAACTGATATTATTCCAGATTCACGCCGTGGTGAAGGTATGGGTTGGTACGGGATGGCTATGACAATTGCAATGGCGATCGGCCCAATGATTGGATTATCGGTTGTACAACATTATTCATTTCACGGCCTATTCTTGTTGGCAACTCTTTTATCCTTTATGGCAGTCCTATTATCGTTCATGACGAAAATGCCATTCACACCACAAAAAGAAAAAGGGAAAATGCAGTTGTTTGAAAAATCGGTTCTCTCCATTACAATTGTAGTTTTCTTTTTATCATTTGCATATGGAGGAATTACGACGTTTTTACCGCTATTTGCATCTTCAATCGATGTGAATCCTGGGCCATTCTTTCTTGTATATGCAGTTGCTTTAACGATTGTAAGACCAATTTCAGGAAAACTATTAGATAAGTATGGAGAAGTATTTATTATACTCCCGGCACTATGTATTACGATTATCGCGATAGTTGTATTAACGATTTCAAATAGTTTAATAGGGGTAGTTATCGCAGCTGCATTATACGGTGTTGGATTCGGTTCAGCACAGCCCGCATTACAAGCAGCGATGCTTACTATTATTGATCCGAGTAAAAGAGGAGTTGCTAACGCTTCATTCTTTACCGCATTTGATTTAGGGATTGGACTTGGTGCGATTTTACTTGGAGTTGTTTCGCAAATGTTCGGTTACCGTATTTTATTTGCAGGTAGTGCAATTTCAGGACTAATCGCTTTCATTATTTTTGTCATTTTTGTAAAACAGCGATTAGGTAAAAAAGAATTTGCGTAAACGAGAGGAACAAAGATCAAAATTTCAATTGAACATGACGCTCTACAATGGTTTAAGGAAGAATTCTGAATATAGCATGTTAATAGTCCAATTCAGCCTGGATATTCTTTAGGAATAGTCTTTAGGAAATTATATGGCAAATTATGTAAGTCGATGATCTTTAGCACTTTCAAAACTATCATTTAGTTGTAGGTTAGTACGGGGAAACGTAGGAATTTAATTTAATTATGTAAAATAATAACTTTTTTAAAAGTAAATAAGTTTTATATAAGAATTATATTGAAGAGATAGTGAAATAAATATTATGAAGAAACGAGTTGTATATGTGTACAGCTCGTTTTTTTATTTTCTTAAAAAAAATGGGAGAATGATATGTTCTGTAGGATTTTCTGATTCATCCTTATATTTTGTTTTAATAAGGCGAACAAAGAAGTCTGTCCTTTCTTTATAAAACATGAAAATTATTTTTGAAAAATTGTATTGTTACATCGGTAAAAGTATAGGAAACTTATCATTATAAAATAAATTGAAATCTTCTAAAAACTCTGATACATTGAAATAGAAATGTAGTTTCACGATTTTGTAAAGGCTTACAGTTATGTGCACGAAGATCTATTAGGATTGGAGGAAATAATGATGAAAGCTGAAGAAAAATTTTCCCCGGGATTAGATGGTATAGTGGCAGCGGAGACGAAAATTTCGTTTCTTGACACAGTGAAAGGTGAAATTGTAATTCAAGGGTATGATTTAATCGAACTCTCAAAAACAAAAGAGTATTTAGACATTGTGCACCTTTTATTGGAAGAACATCTACCAAATGAGGATGAAAAAGCAAAACTCGAAAAGAAATTAAAAGAAGAATACGCGGTACCAGAAGGTGTATTCAACGTATTAAAGGCATTACCGAAAGAAACGCACCCGATGGATGGATTGCGTACAGGTGTGTCCGCATTAGCTGGTTATGATAATGATATCGAAAACCGTTCGTTAGAAGTAAACAAAAGCCGCGGGTACAAATTATTGAGTAAAGTACCAAACATTGTAGCGAATAGCTATCATATTTTAAATAATGAAGACCCAATCGAACCTCTTAAGGAATTAACATATAGCGCGAATTTCTTCTATATGTTAACAGGTAAAAAACCAACTGAACTTGAGGAGAAGATCTTTGATCGTTCCCTTGTTTTATATAGTGAACATGAAATGCCAAACTCTACATTTACAGCGCGCGTTATTGCATCAACGCAATCGGACTTATATGGTGCTTTAACAGGTGCAGTTGCATCTTTAAAAGGTAGCTTACACGGCGGTGCAAACGAAGCGGTTATGTACATGCTTTTAGAAGCTGGTAATGTTGAGAAGTTTGAAGAGTTGTTACAGAAGAAACTATATAACAAAGAAAAAATTATGGGCTTTGGACATCGTGTGTATATGAAGAAGATGGATCCAAGAGCACTGATGATGAAGGAAGCTTTAAAGCAGTTATGTGATGTAAAAGGCGATTATACACTATATGAAATGTGTGAAGCTGGAGAAAAGATTATGGAGAAGGAAAAAGGAATTTATCCGAACCTTGATTATTATGCAGCTCCAGTATATTGGATGCTTGGTATTCCAATTCAACTTTACACACCAATCTTCTTTAGCTCTAGAACAGTAGGACTATGCGCGCACGTAATTGAGCAACATGCGAACAATCGATTGTTCCGTCCACGTGTAAATTATGTTGGCGAGCGACATGTACTTAGTAAATAAGAACAACTGGGGAGTTGTTAGCGCCGCCCGCTAGATGGGTGTTTGACCGACACCCATCATTAATAATAACGAATTTTCGACAGAAAGGGAAGAATAGTATGATTAAAACAAATGAAATTAAACAAAAAGATGCATTATTAGAAGAAATTGCGGATTATGTATTAAATAAAGAGGTAACTAGCGCAGAAGCATTCAGTACTGCTCGTTACGTATTACTTGATACACTTGGATGCGGAATTTTAGCACTACAATATCCAGAGTGTACGAAATTACTAGGACCAGTTGTACCAGGAACGATCGTGCCGAATGGTACACGTGTACCAGGTACGTCATATGTGCTTGATCCAGTGAAAGGTGCATTTAATATCGGATGTATGATCCGTTGGTTAGACTATAACGATACTTGGCTTGCAGCAGAGTGGGGACATCCATCTGATAACTTAGGCGGTATTTTAGCAGTTGCAGATTATATTAGCCGTGTTCGTATTTCAGAAGGAAAAGAACCATTAAAAGTACGTGAAGTATTAGAAATGATGATTAAAGCACATGAAATTCAAGGTGTACTAGCTTTAGAAAATAGTTTGAATCGTGTTGGTCTTGACCATGTATTATACGTAAAAGTAGCAACAACTGCTGTAGTTGCAAAAATGCTCGGCGGAACACGTGAAGAAATCTTTAATGCATTATCACATGCATGGATTGATAATTCTAGTCTTCGTACATATCGTCATGCACCAAATACAGGCTCACGTAAATCATGGGCAGCAGGTGATGCAACAAGCCGCGGTGTTCATCTTGCAATGACTGCTCTAAAAGGTGAAATGGGATATCCAACAGCATTATCTGCACCAGGCTGGGGATTCCAAGATGTATTATTCAATAAACAAGAATTAAAGTTAGCAAGACCATTAGAGTCTTATGTAATGGAAAATGTATTATTTAAAGTTTCATATCCAGCAGAGTTCCATGCACAAACAGCTGCAGAGTGTGCTGTGAAATTACATCCAGAAATTAAAGAAAGATTAGATGAAATTGATCGTATTACGATTACAACTCATGAATCAGCAATTCGTATTATCGACAAAGAAGGTCCATTAAATAACCCAGCTGATCGTGATCATTGCTTACAATACATTACGGCAATTGGTTTGTTAAAAGGAGATATCGTTGCGGATGATTATGAGGATGTAGTAGCAAATGATCCACGTGTAGATGAATTACGTAATAAGATGGTTGTTGTTGAAAACAAACAGTACAGTTTAGATTACCTTGACCCGAACAAGCGCTCAATCGCCAACGCTGTTCAAGTTCATTTCAAGGATGGCACTGTAACAGAAAATGTGGAATGTGAATATCCACTTGGTCACCGTTTCCGTAGAGACGAAGCAATTCCAAAAGTTGTTCAAAAATTCACTGCAAATATGGCAGGTCATTATTCTAGTAAGCAACAAGAACAAATTCATGAAGTTTGTCTAAATGAAGAAAAACTAGAAAATATGAATGTAAACGAATTTGTAGATCTATTCTTAAATTAATAATAGGGGGAATATAGAATGGCTTGGGTTGTGAATAAACAGTCAACACAAGAGGAGCTTGCGAATCGCTTCCGAGCTTTAGTAGAAGCAAATGGGATTTTGCAAATTCCAGGTGCTCATGATGCAATGGCTGCTCTTGTTGCGAAAAATACAGGTTTTTCAGCTTTATATTTATCGGGAGCTGCTTATACTGCAAGTAAAGGTCTACCAGATTTAGGAATCGTGACGTCTACTGAAGTAGCAGAGAGAGCAAGGGATCTAGTAAGAGCTACAGATTTAGCAGTTCTTGTTGATATTGATACAGGATTTGGCGGTGTATTAAACGTAGCGAGAACAGCAGTAGAAATGGTGGAAGCAAAAGTTGCGGCTGTTCAAATTGAAGATCAACAATTACCGAAGAAATGTGGACATTTAAATGGTAAGAAACTCGTTACGACAGAAGAGTTAGTTCAAAAGATTAAAGCGATTAAAGAAGTTGCACCAAGCTTATATATTGTGGCACGTACAGATGCTCGCGGTGTAGAAGGCTTAGATGAAGCAATCGAAAGAGCGAACGCCTATGTAAAAGCAGGTGCAGATGCAATATTCCCTGAAGCACTTCAATCAGAAGAAGAGTTCCGTCTATTTAATAGTAAAGTAAATGCGCCTTTACTTGCGAATATGACTGAGTTCGGGAAAACGCCGTATTATAGTGCAGAGGAATTTGCGAATATGGGCTTCCAAATGGTTATTTATCCTGTAACTTCACTTCGTGTTGCAGCGAAAGCATATGAGAATGTGTTTACTTTAATTAAGGAAACAGGTTCTCAAAAAGATGCACTTTCAAGTATGCAAACGAGAAGCGAGTTATATGAAACAATTTCATATCATGACTTTGAAGAACTAGATACTGGAATTGCAAAAACAGTATTATCAGAGGATCAATAGATAAAACAACTAAGGCGATGAGAATACATCTTTGGCAAAACGAACTGCTTGATGTGACAATTCATCGCCTTCTGTTTTCAAAAATAAGAAATTCCACTCATCGTAGACGAGCATACGTAGTAGCAAGTAAGGCCGAAATGATAGGGGGATTCAGATGGAGAAAACAAAGTTACCGTGGGATGAATTTTTTTCACTTAATAAAGATGTGAATTATACTTTCTTTACGCCAGAAGATTTTTCAGGAGATGAAGATTTAATCGCAAAAACGACAGAACAATTTGTTAAACAAGAAATTGTTCCACAAATGGAGAATATAGAACAACATAACTATAAAATTTCTCGTCAATTATTTGAGAAAGCTGGAGAACTTGGATTATTAAGTATCGAAGTCCCAGAAGAGTACGGCGGATTTGAGTTAGGAAAGGCAGTTTCAGGGCTTGTAGCAGAAAAAATGGGATACGCTGGTGCATTTAGTGTTTCCTTTAATATACACGCTGGTGTAGGTACATTGCCTTACATATATTACGGAACGAAAGAACAAAAAGAAAAATATTTGCCGAAAATTGCGTCTGGAGAATGGATTGGGGCTTATGCTTTAACTGAGCCAAATGCTGGTTCTGATGCTTTAAGTGCAAAAACAAGTGCAGTATTAAATGAAGATGGTACTGCTTGGAAGTTAAATGGTGAGAAGCAGTGGATTACAAATGCTCATATGGCAGATGTATACGTTGTTTTTGCGAAGACAAATAAAGGAATGACAGCGTTTATTGTCGAAAGAACATGTGAAGGTGTATCCATTGGACTAGAAGAAAAGAAAATGGGGATTAAAGGTTCTTCAACGGCTACCCTAATTTTAGAAGATGTTGTCATCCCTGCTCAAAATGTTTTAGGGGAAGTTGGAAAAGGGCATCACGTAGCTCTTAATATTCTTAACTTCGCTAGACTAAAGCTGGCTTTTGGAAATATTGGAACAGCAAAACAAGCAATTGGTTTGTCGGTTCAATATGGAAAAGAGCGAAAACAGTTCCAAACGGAATTAGTAGATTTTACGATGATTCAAGAGAAAATTGCAAATATGATCATTGCTACATATGGAGCAGAAAGTGCAGCCTACCGTACAGCAGGTGTAATTGATGAAGCAATTCATGAGAGTGATGAAGATCTTATGAAGAAAATGTCTCAATTTGCAATTGAATGTGCACTTAATAAAGTAAATGCTTCTGAAACACTTGGTCATATCGTAGATGAAGCCGTACAAATTCATGGTGGTTACGGTTATATGCAAGAGTACGAGGTAGAACGATTATATCGTGACGCTAGAATTAGTCGTATTTTTGAAGGAACAAACGAAATTAATAGATTAACAGTTGCTAAAATGTTAATGAAGCAAATGGAACAAATTGAAGATACTGAAGTAGAAGTTGATGTAGCAAATGTTGAAAGAAACCATCGTTACATTTTATTAGCGAAAAAATTGTTGAAACAATCTTTGAAAACGCTCTCTAAAACTCCAGGGTTAAAAATTGACCAAGAACAAGAATATTCACGTGTATTATCAAATATGTTAACGGACGTGTACGTCATGGAATCAGCATTTTTACGCACGAGTAAAGCAATTAGTAAAAATGGTGAAGAGAAAGAGCGTACGAAACAAATGATAACTGATGTTATTTGTGAAGAAGGCTATCGTAAAGTAGAAGAAGCAGCGATTTCTATACTTGCAGCGGCTGTCACAGAAGAACAAGATAGACACGTAATTTTAGCTGAAATTCGTCAATTATTAGTGCCTTTATACACGAACGTATTTACAAAAAAGAGAGAAATTGCGAAAGCTATTATAAATCGCGGAAAGTATATTGTGTAAATAGGAGGAAAGCGATATGAAAAAGATTGGCTTTATCGGTTTAGGTAATATGGGTCTTCCGATGTCTAAAAATTTAGTTAAATCGAGTTACACAGTATACGGTGTGGATTTAAATAAAGAGGCCGAAGCTTCCTTTGAAAATGAAGGAGGAATTATTGGCTTATCAATCTCAAAACTAGCAGAAACATGCGATGTGATTTTTACAAGTTTACCTTCACCTCGCGCTGTTGAAGCGGTGTATTTTGGGGAAGAAGGATTATTTGAAAATAGCCACTCGAATGTAGTTTTAATTGATACAAGTACTGTATCTCCACAATTAAACAAACAGTTAGAGGAAGCTGCAAAGGAAAAGAAAGTAGACTTTTTAGCAGCGCCTGTTAGTGGTGGGGTAATTGGAGCTGAAAACCGTACATTAACGTTTATGGTTGGTGGATCGAAAGAAGTATATGAGAAAACGGAATCTATCATGGGCGTACTAGGCGCGAATGTTTTCCATGTTAGTGAGCAGATTGATAGTGGCACAACAGTTAAATTAATTAATAACCTATTAATTGGTTTTTATACAGCTGGTGTGAGTGAAGCTTTAACATTAGCGAAAAAGAATAATATGGATTTAGATAAAATGTTTGATATTTTAAATGTAAGTTACGGTCAAAGTAGAATTTATGAGCGTAATTATAAAAGTTTCATTGCAACTGAAAACTACGATCCAGGCTTTACTGTGAATTTATTAAAGAAAGATTTAGGATTTGCAGTAGATTTAGCGAAAGAAAGCGAACTTCACTTACCAGTAAGCGAAATGCTATTAAACGTATATGAAGAAGCAAGTGAGGCAGGATATGGTGAAAACGATATGGCTGCTTTATATAAGAAAGTTAGTGAACAATTAATTTCTAATCAAAAATAATAGACTTATGTACTTCATAAAAAAGGAGAGAATATAATGATTACAACTGAAATTAAACGAGTAAAAAATCATATTAATGGTGAGTGGGTAGAATCTACTGGTACAGAAGTAGAAGCAGTTCCGAATCCGGCGACTGGAAAAATTATCGCTTACGTTCCGCTATCTCCGAAAGAAGATGTTGAAAAAGCTGTTGAAGCGGCAAAAGCAGCATACGAAACATGGTCTAAAGTACCAGTTCCGAATCGTTCAAGACAATTGTATAAATATTTACAGCTTTTACAAGAAAATAAAGAAGAGCTTGCTAAAATCATTACGCTAGAAAATGGTAAAACATTAATGGATGCAACTGGTGAAGTGCAGCGAGGGATTGAAGCGGTAGAACTTGCAACATCAGCACCAAATTTAATGATGGGACAAGCTCTTCCGAATATTGCTAGCGGCATTGATGGATCGATTTGGCGCTACCCAATTGGAGTTGTTGCTGGTATTACACCGTTTAACTTCCCAATGATGATTCCATTATGGATGTTCCCACTTGCAATTGCTTGCGGTAATACGTTCGTATTAAAAACATCGGAAAGAACGCCACTTTTAGCAGAGCGACTTGTAGAGTTATTCTATGAAGCTGGTTTTCCAAAAGGGGTATTGAATTTAGTACAAGGCGGAAAAGATGTTGTAAATAGCATTTTAGAAAGTAAAGATATTCAAGCTATTTCATTCGTTGGATCTGAGCCGGTAGCTCGTTACGTGTATGAAACAGGTACGAAACACGGGAAACGTGTACAAGCGTTAGCTGGTGCAAAAAACCATGCGATTGTAATGCCTGATTGCAATCTTGAGAAAACAGTGCAAGGTGTAATTGGATCTGCATTCGCAAGTAGTGGAGAGCGCTGCATGGCATGTTCAGTAGTAGCAGTAGTTGATGAAATTGCTGATGAATTCATCGACGTACTAGTAGCAGAGACGAAGAAGTTAAAAGTAGGTGACGGTTTCCACGAAGATAATTATGTTGGACCATTAATTCGTGAATCTCATAAAGAGCGCGTATTAGGCTATATTAATAGCGGTGTAGCAGATGGAGCAACTTTATTAGTTGATGGTCGCAAAATTAAGGAAGAAGTTGGAGAAGGTTACTTTGTAGGTGCGACAATCTTTGATGGTGTAAATCAAGAAATGAAAATTTGGCAAGATGAAATTTTTGCTCCAGTATTAAGCATTGTACGAGTTAAAGATTTAGAAGAAGGTATTAAATTAACAAATCAATCTAAATTTGCAAATGGCGCGGTTATTTATACGTCAAATGGTAAACATGCACAAACGTTCCGTGATAATATCGATGCTGGTATGATCGGTGTAAACGTAAACGTTCCAGCACCAATGGCATTTTTCGCATTTGCAGGAAATAAAGCTTCATTCTTTGGTGATTTAGGTACAAATGGTACAGATGGTGTTCAATTCTATACACGTAAAAAAGTTGTAACAGAGCGCTGGTTTTAATAGAGAGTAAACAGCCAAAACAGTTGTTAAATGAAAAACACCACTCTGAAGATGTGGTGTTTTTCGTCTTGTTAATTATTTTTTTCAAAAGCTAGTTTAATACCAAAACCAATTAAGACGATTCCTGTTAAGCCTTGAATATAACGTTGCGTCCTCGGTTTTTTCATAAAAGCACTAATTTTATCAATTAAAAATATATAAAAAGCGAACCAAATAACTGTTAATACGAGGTAAGTAAGACCCATTACGAGAAGTTGAATAAACGTATTATGATTTGGATTTAAAAATTGAGGTAAAAAGGTTAAAAAGAAGACTGCAACTTTAGGGTTTAATAAATTCGTAAGAAACCCTTGGCGAAAGCAAGAAGTGTGTTCATCTTCATTATTTAAAGATATATCGTTCGTATCAAAGCCTTCTTTGTTTCTTACCGCTAAAAGGGCTTTAATGCCAATATAAATTAAATACAGAGCTCCAACGTACTTGAAAATAGAAAATAAAAGAGCTGACTTTACAATAATTGCGGAAAGTCCGATTACTGCTGCTAAAGTATGAATTAAAAGTGCAACACATGTACCGAACACTGTTTTCACTCCACCGACCTTACCGGCAACCAATGTATTTTTCGTCGCCATTGCAGTATCAGGACCGGGTAAAATAATAAGACAAATAGACATAATGATGAAAAGAAAATAATTTTCAATCATAGTTGCTCCTCCTTTTTATTTTTAGAATATTTGATTAAAAATAGTGTAGCACACATTTTTGATTTAATAAAATTAAATTTTATTAAAAATTATTAAATGAGAAAGAGGCTATATAGTAGTGAAATTCCACTACTATATAGCCTCAATTTTATCCCGCATGACCGGACGATCGGTGAGGGCTAATAATAAGCGGGTAATGAACCCCCACTTATTAATGTTTCACCTTATTATGCATTAAGTAAGTTAAAGAACCGATTTACATCTTCTTCTGAAACATCACTTAATTGCTTATATTTATAATTCGGATTTTGATCTTTATCAACGACAACGGATCGTACTCCTTCGAAGAAATCTTCATGTCTCATGAAATTTTTAGCAAGTACAAGGTCGGTAGCGAAACATTCTTCAACGGATTTATCTTGTCCATCAATAAACTGTTTTAAAGTTACTTTTAATGAAATAGGGGATTTTGATAATAGCGTTTCTTTTGTTTTTAAAGCAAAGGAACTTTGAGCTTTCTCCAATGAATGGACGATCTCTTCAATTGTATCGAAAGCAAAATGAGTATTCATTTCTTCTAATGAAGGAGCAAGCTCGCTTTCTAATTTTGGAGCAGTTGCAAATGTACGAATGACTTCTTTTAAATTAGTATGTACATCATCTTGTTTATGCCAATTTACACTTTCAAGTTCAGTAAGGAAAATTGGTAATGAATCAGATGTCATA
Organism: Bacillus sp. EE-W1; assembly: GCF_009760835.1. Taxonomy (NCBI): domain Bacteria; kingdom Bacillati; phylum Bacillota; class Bacilli; order Caryophanales; family Bacillaceae; genus Bacillus; species Bacillus sp. EE-W1. Next base: position 64,834 of record NZ_WIPE01000058.1, read on the forward strand.
AAGTAATCAGCAGCGTTTATAAATAATACGTCAGCAGCTTTTAAAACAGATGCTGTTAAAGCAACATAGCGGCCAGCAAACCCTGGAGCTTTATTTAAGAAATAAGCAGCACCGACATCTGGGAAGAAGCCGATATTCATCTCTGGCATTGCCCATTTCGTACGCTCAGTTACAATTCGATATTTCGCACCATTTGTAATACCGACACCACCGCCCATTACAATTCCATCTAAACAAGCGATGATCGGTTTTTTATATTGATAAATATATGTATCAATTTCATACTCTTCTTCAAAAAAACGTTCCGCATGCTGCAATGCAGCTTCATTTGAACGCGCTTCATAAAGAGTTTTAATGTCGCCGCCTGCACAAAAACCTTTTGTGCCAGCTCCTTTTAATACGATAAGCGCAATTCGCTCATCATGTTCCCATTCTTTCAATTTTTGCCCAATTGGTTGCAACATGTCATAAGATAAAGAATTAAGTGCTTTTGGGCGGTTTAAAGTAATTGATGCAACGCCGTTTTCGCTAACAGAAAATAAAACGTGTTCAGTCATAATTCATCCTCCCTTACATATCTTCTTATTCTTAATTCTTGATACGTACTGAAATGTCCTTTATAAATTTTGTCTAAAGTTGACGGTACGTGTTAATTTGTATACCGCATATTTTGACGAGATATATTTGCAGGATTTCTGAGGTTGAAAATGAATATTACAACATTACTGTAATTGTAATTATTTGAAATTATCATGATAAACACGCTATTATATATGTGTAAATTGTGCATAATCACTTCAAAAAGAGTATTTGAAGTGATTATGCTGAAAGAAAAATTGCTTTTCATTAGAAATAGAGAAAGGAGAAATCGGAATGCCAGGACCTTTACTATTGTCGGTGATTATTTTGTCTTCTTTAATGATAGGGATAACGCAGTATTTTCATCATACAGATACGACAGAGGAAGTGAAGGATAAAGTACGACTTGTATTTCCGATTTTTATCATATCTATTTCTTTTTGCATTTTATTAAATAAGGATGGGTACATTATCGCAGTATTTTCATTTTTTGTAGCGATCGTTTTCATTACAGTTTTATATTATGTAATGAAAGACTTTATACAAAAATAAAGATGTCACATTAGACATTTTTATTTTTACAATAAATAAAATTTCACATACCGTATTATATATAAAAATAAAAAACATATAGCGGTAGAAAAGTGTGTACTTTGCCGTGTATTTACTTGTCAATCTTGCATAGCCAATATACTATTAATAGTGTAGAGATTAGAAAAAGGGGTTGTATCTGTCATGAAATTTGAGATGCACACAAAAATTATTTCAAATGAAAAAGAAGTAAGATTACATATAGAAGAAAACATATTTCAATTAAAATTGGATGGTTATCATTTATTTACAGTTCAAGAAATATTGCCTTTATATAAATCAAATGAAGAAAGAATTGGTAGTGCAATGATACAAAAGTTAGAGTGGGAAAACGGAAAAACTACAATAAACTATCAACTCGTATCACTAAAATCAGTAAATTAAAAGGAGCAGGAAACTATGAAGTTATTTCATACAGCGGATTGGCATTTAGGAAAGCTCGTTCATGGCGTGTATATGACTGAAGATCAAAAGATTGTATTAGATCAGTTTGTACAAGCTGTTGAAGAAGAAAAACCAGATGCCGTAATTATTGCAGGGGATTTATATGACCGAGCAATTCCACCTACAGAAGCAGTAGACTTATTAAATGATGTTTTACAAAAAATAGTCATTGATTTACAAACACCAGTTATTGCGGTTGCAGGAAACCATGATAGTCCAGATCGTATTCATTTTGGAAGTAGTTTAATGAAGAAACAAGGATTATTTATTGTGGGACAATTTCAATTTCCATATGAGCCAATTATATTAAATGATGAATATGGTGAGGTTCACTTCCATCTCGTTCCATATGTGGATCCAAGCATAGTTAGACATGTTTTGAAAAACGAAGATGTACGTTCTCATGATGATGCGATGCGTATTTTTATGAATGAGCTTTCTGAAACAATGGATAAAGAAGCAAGACACGTATTTGTTGGTCATGCATTTGTAACTTCTGCGGGAGAAGCGGAAGAGAATACAAGTGATGCAGAACGACCACTTTCAATTGGTGGTGCTGAATACGTAAATAGTCATTATTTTGATAAGTTTCATTACACAGCGCTTGGACATTTACATCAAGCGCATTTTGTACGTAATGAGACAATTCGATATTCAGGTTCTCCACTTGCATATTCTATTTCTGAAGAAAAACATAAAAAAGGATATTATATTGTGGAACTGGACGAGCAAGGTGAAGCAACAATTGAAAAAAGGTTACTTGCACCACGTCGTAAAATGCGAACAGTAGAAGCGAAAATAGATGAATTATTACAACATCCAGTAAGTGAAGATTATGTGTTTGTAAAATTATTAGATGAAAATCCTGTCTTGCAGCCAATGGAAAAAATACGATCTGTATATCCAAATGCAATGCATGTTGAAAGATCTATTCAAAGACGAGAGTTCACAGAGTCAAATGAAGTAACTGTTTCAAGACATAAAACGGATGATTTATCGTTATTAAAGGCTTTTTATAAAGAAATGAAAGGCTTAGATTTATCAGAAGAGAAAGAACGTCTATTTGTAGAAGTACTACAAACAGTGCAAGAACGGGAAGGTGAACGAGGATGAGACCGATTCAGCTAATTATGACAGCATTTGGGCCATATAAACAGAAAGAAGTAATCGATTTTAATGATCTTGGAGATCATCGTATTTTCGCCATTTCTGGGAATACAGGAGCTGGAAAGACAACGATTTTTGATGCGATTTGTTATGTGTTATATGGTGAGGCAAGCGGAGAAGAACGTAGTGATACGAGCATGCTTCGCAGTCAATTTGCTGATGATAATATGTATACAAGTGTAGAACTAACCTTTCAGTTAAAAGGGAAACGTTATGAAATAAAACGACAACTTGGACATAAAAAACAAGGGAACAAGACAATTACGGGACATGCAGTAGAACTATATGAAGTGATTGATGAAGAGAATGTTCCAGCTGTTGATCGTTTCCATGTAACGGATGTAAATAAAAAAGTGGAAGATTTAATTGGTTTAAGTAAACATCAATTTAGCCAAATTGTTATGTTACCACAAGGGGAATTCCGAAAACTATTAACATCTGAGACAGAAAACAAAGAAGAAATTTTACGTCGTATTTTTAAAACGGATCGTTATAAGTTAATGCGTGAGTTACTTGATCAAAAACGAAAACAATGGAAAGACGTTTTACAAGAAAAACAGAAAGAGCGAGAGCTATACTTCCGTAATGTTTTCAAATTACCAATCCGCGATGGAGCATTATTAGAGACATTAGTGGAACAAGAACATGTAAACACGCATCAAGTAGTAGAAGCATTAGAACAAGAAACAGATGTGTATAAGGCAGAGGTGGAGCAATTACAAGTAGAACAAGATGTTCAAACGAAGCAATTAAAGGATGCTGAAACACGTTTTCATGCAGCGAAATCCATAAATGAGAAATTTATAGATTTACAACAAAAGAATGAGAAATATAACACTTTACAAGAAAATCGTACAGTTATTGAAATGAAAGAAAAATCTTTTAAACGTGCGGAAGAAGCGAAGCGCTTATTACCATTTGAACAATGGTACGAAGAAGCAATGCAAAATGAGCAGAAGGCTGAAAGTTTATTAAAACAAATAATCGCTAAAAAAGAAAATGTAACGAAAAGCTTTGAACTTGCTCAGGAGAAATATGAAGCGGTAAAGAATAAAGAACCTGAGAGAGAAAATGCAAAAAAACTTGTTCAAAGATTAGAAGAGTTACAACCGATTATTGCATCATTAGCTGAGAAACAGTTGAATTTACAAAATGCAGAAATTCAAATAGGGAAATTAAAAGAAAGTATGCAAAACTTAGATCGACAATTAGATGAGCATACAAATCAAAAACAGCTAATGTCTGATGAATTACAGCAATTAGAACGAGCACTTGAGCAATATGTAGCTAAAGTAGAGGAACTAACGAATATGCGAGAAGATGCCAAAGTTTTAAAGCAAGCATATGATGTTTGGCAAGAAAAGCAAAAATTCGAGAAAGAAAAAGAAGCGGCATATAATAAGATGCGATTGGCAGTTAACGCATATGAAAATATGGAACGTCGCTGGTTCAGTGAACAAGCTGGTATATTAGCTCTTCATCTACATGATGGCGAATCTTGTCCAGTATGTGGTAGTACGAACCATCCGAAAAAAGCTACAGAGCAAAGTAATGCGATCGATGAAAAAGAGTTAAATGATTTAAGAGAAAAGAAAAATGTTGCTGAAAAATTACATGTTCAATTAGAGGAGAAATGGAATTTCTATCACCTACAATATGAACAGGTAATAGAGGAGGTTAAGAAGCGAGGCTATCGCTCAGAGGAATTAGTTGAAACATACAGTGCACTTGTTCAAAAAGGAAAACAATTAGCAACTGAAGTAAATACGCTAAAAGCAAGTGAAGAAACGCGTAAGCAAACTGCTGTGAATATAAAGAGTGTAGAAGAAAAAGTAGATGCACTTCAGAAACAAAAGCGTGAGGTAGAAACAGTACAGCACCGTACAGAAATGGAGTGTATGCAGCTTCGTACGTCATATGAACACGATAAGAAAAATATTCCTGAAAACTTACAAACAGTCCAAGCTTGGAAAGTCCAGTTTGACCAAGCTATGCATGAACTCAAATTAATGGAGGACGAATGGAAGAAAGTGCAGGAAGCGTATCAACATTGGCAAAATGAAAATATACGTATTCAAGCAGAACAGGAAAGTGCTTCTAATCAATTTGAAAGTACAAAATTGAAGAAAGAAGAGACGTTTACGCGCTTTATGAAAGAGCTTGAGCAGAGCGGATTTACCGATCAAATTACGTATAAAGAAGCGAAATTAAGTGATGCCGAGATGGATATGTTACAAAAAGAAATTCAAAGCTATTACTCATCTCTTGAAGTACTTGCAAAACAAATTGAAGAGTTACATGCTGAATTAAAAGGTAAAGAGTATATGGATATTACGGCGTTAGGTGAACATATAAAAGATTTAGAAATCAATCTTGATATCATTAAAGAAAAACGTCAACGTGCGCAAAATGCGGTAACATATATTTCTGACTTACATGAAAATATTAGACGTATCGATGAGCAAATTCATGAGGAAGAAAAAGCTTTCCAAGAACTTGTTGATTTATATGAAGTAATGAAAGGTGATAACGAAAGCCGTATATCATTTGAACGTTACATCTTAATTGAGTATTTAGAACAAATCGTTCAAATTGCAAACGAGCGATTACGTAAATTATCAAATGGACAATTTTATTTAAAACGAAGTGAGCGAGTTGAAAAGAGAAATCGTCAAAGTGGATTAGGATTAGATGTATACGACGCATACACTGGTCAAACACGCGATGTAAAAACATTATCTGGCGGCGAGAAATTTAATGCATCACTTTGTTTAGCGCTTGGAATGGCAGACGTCATTCAAGCGTATGAAGGCGGTATTTCCATCGAAACGATGTTTATCGACGAAGGCTTTGGTTCATTAGATGAGGAATCATTAACAAAAGCAGTTGACGCCTTAATTGACTTACAAAAATCAGGCCGATTTATCGGTGTCATTTCACACGTTCAAGAGCTGAAAAACGCAATGCCGGCTGTATTAGAAGTAACGAAGCAGAAGGATGGGTGTAGTCAGACGAGGTTTGTGGTGAAGTAAGTTCAAGTGTAATTCATACTTAAAGCATTCTTTGCGGGTTTCTAGTATAGAACTTATGATAAAACAAATGCCATCTCTTAATAGAGGTGGCATTTGTTTGTTATTCAATATAAAACAATTCACCTACGAGTTATCTGGAGAAGGCGGTGTATTTTCCAAACGATTATAAGCTTTAAAAGCCGAAATTGCCGATATAACACCACCTACTAAAAATAAAGCTGATCCACTGACTAATATGATACGACTGACATATGTTTCACGAGCTTCTTCAACTTCTTCTTGTAACATTGTTGGCATTTGAAATCCCCCTAAACAACATTTATTTTGTAGATAGTATATACAAACGCCTAAAATATGTTAAAATCACTGGATAGTGTTAGGAGGGAGTATATAGTTAGATGTGAATTGTTTGAAAAATCTTCATTATAAATATAT
>NZ_WIPE01000058.1:71091-120066 GCF_009760835.1 Bacillus sp. EE-W1
TCGGAGTTTTAAATATTTTGGAAATAGATCTAAATAAGAGGAATTCATATAAAAGGGGAATGTCTTATGACAACATATACGAGTGAAATGAGAAAAAGTTTAGTTTCAGAAGAAGATGTAGATATTTTGAAAATTATGGCGCATCCAATCCGCTTACAAATTGTAAATGAATTAAGTACGAGAAAAACTTGTAATGTAACTCAGTTAACAGAATTACTAAATATTCCACAATCGACTGTTTCGCAACATTTATCAAAAATGAAAGGTAAAGTGTTACGAGCTGAGAGAAGAGGTTTAGAAATTTATTATCATATTAATAATTTAAAAGCGAGTAAGATTGTAAGTGTTTTAGGATATATAAACTAATGAAGTATTTTCATATAAAATAGCCCCTGCTGGTGAGCAGGGGTTATTTTTTGTTGTTTTATGTATTCGTATTTAAAATTTTATAGTTTTTATGATTTACAATCGTTCGATCAAATTCAAAAGTACCACCGCTTACATTTGTAATTTCAACTAAGACCGATTCAGTATAAAGTTTTAATACAGATCCTGTAATCTTTAAATTATTTCGTTGAAAAAGTATAGTATCCCCTACGTTTGCTTTCATAGTACCTCCTCATTAAAGACAGAAATATTTTTTTATTATATATATTAAACCACGTATAGGTATATTAGTGAATATTTAGTTTTGTTTATCAATAAAATATTTTTTATTTTATAAAAAATAAAGTGCACTATAGTGTAAAAATAGTTTTTTTGTTGTATAGGAAAATCGAATTTTTGTAATCTAGCCATCATATAACTTGAGACATAATTTTTATAAAAGAAGATGATAAAACAGCTGTAAGTCGTATGGATGCAAAACATAATAATAACTATTTACGTATTTAATAATTCGTTTTTTGTATTTCGTCCTTCGTTTTCTGTAACTGATTCCATATTTTTGACGCTCTATCTTGTAAGTGCTTACATAAACAGAAACATCTTATACAATGAAGGTGTTAAATCAAATGAGGTGGCCAATATGAACATAAAAAAAGAAAATTTAGCGAATAGCATTGAAATAGAAAGAGGAGGCGGAAAGGTATGAAAAAATCAAATGTTAATCCATGGCTTGTTGTCCTTGGTACAGTCATAGTACAAATGGGACTTGGAACGATTTATACATGGAGTTTATTTAATCAGCCTTTAGTTAGTAAATACGGTTGGAGTCTTAACGCAGTTGCTATAACTTTCTCAATTACTAGTCTTTCCTTAGCGTTTTCGACTTTATTTGCGAGTAAATTGCAAGAAAAATGGGGACTTCGTAAACTTATTATGATAGCTGGACTAGCATTAGGACTAGGATTAATACTTAGTTCACAAGCTTCCTCATTAATATTGCTTTATGTACTAGCAGGGGTTGTTGTAGGTTATGCAGATGGTACAGCATATATCACTTCACTATCCAATTTAATAAAGTGGTTTCCAAAGCGTAAAGGTTTAATTGCTGGTATTTCTGTCTCTGCATATGGTTCAGGTAGCTTAATCTTTAAATATGTTAACGCACAGTTAATTGAATCAGTTGGTGTATCACAAGCGTTTATATACTGGGGTTTAATTGTTACAGCTATGATTGTAATTGGCGCTTGCTTAATCCATCAAGCTGCAGATCAAGGAGCAGTTCATGAAACAAAAACTCAGGAATATACAACGAAAGAAATGTTAGGCACAAAACAAGTATACTTATTATTTATTATGTTATTTACATCATGTATGAGTGGCTTATACTTAATTGGTATGGTAAAAGACATTGGTGTTCAACTTGTAGGGCTTAGCGCAGCGACAGCAGCTAATGCGGTGGCTATGGTTGCAATCTTCAATACATTAGGTCGTATTATTTTAGGACCGTTATCAGATAAAATCGGCCGTTTAAAAATCGTTACTGGTACATTTGTTGTTATGGCAGCTTCAGTCTTGGTTTTAAGTTTCGTAGATTTAAATTATGGTATCTACTTCGTATGTGTAGCAAGCGTAGCGTTTTGCTTTGGTGGAAATATCACTATTTTCCCAGCTATCGTTGGTGATTTCTACGGTATGAAAAACCATAGTAAGAACTACGGAATTGTGTATCAAGGATTTGGATTTGGAGCACTTGCAGGTTCCTTTATCGGTGCACTTCTAGGTGGATTCAAACCAACCTTCATGGTGATCGGTGTATTATGTGTCGTATCATTTGTTATCGCAATTTTAATTCAAGCACCTAAGCAGAAAAAAGAACAAGAAGAAGAGTATAGCAGCGTAGCATAAGTATATAAATCTTCTATCACACTATAAATACGAAAAAGCATCCTATTAAATAGGGTGCTTTTTTTTATGAATGATTGCAAGGAGGTTATATAATCTTTGGGATTTTCGAGACAAAAAAGCGAGTGAAATACCCAATTGGATTATATTGGAATATTAAAAAATGATACATTATATCCGAAATACGTATTAAATCTTAAAATATAAACAAGACATACATCAATAATTGCAAGATATATTTTCTCGGTATTTTCAGAAAAATGTTGAGAAAATATATACTTGAGTTTTTGATAAGGCTTTGTAAATGAAGGTATCTACAGTTAGTCTTCTACAAGTTTAAAAAGAGGAGTATGAATTAAATGTGTAATGTAAGTACTTATTAATGCTTTTAGATGTAATTGTATTGAGAATCACTAAGATATTTTATCTGAAAAATAAAAATAGGTTGACAAGTTTATTGAGAAAGATTATCATTTAGGTGTAAGAATATTAAATGAAAAACATTATCAATGAATAATATTTTGATGAAAAGTACACTTGACCAATTAGTTTAGTAAGTGTATTATTTTTAACATCATCATTGATAATGAAAATCGTTATCAATGATGATGTTAAACTGGATTAATTTTTATATGAAAGGATAGAGGAAATGAACATAGGGGAATTTGATGGGAAAACGGTTTTAGTAACTGGTGCAGCACAAGGTATAGGTAGTGTTGTAGCAAACATGTTTTTAGAAAGAGGAGCTACAGTTATTGGGGCTGATCAAACTGAAGAGGGGTTAAACGTATTCTTAAATCAAAATGAATTAAATGAAACACGTGTGAAAACGTTTCGTTTAGATGTGAGTGATAGTGCCGCTGTTGAAGAAGTAGTAGAACGGATTGAAAATGATATAGCACCGATAGATATATTAGTAAATGTTGCAGGGGTTTTACGTATGGGAGCGATTCACTCTTTAAGTGATGAAGATTGGAATAAAACATTCTCTGTAAATTCTACAGGAGTTTTCTATATGTGCCGAGCAGTAAGTAAATATATGATGCAAAGAAAGTCAGGGGCAATTGTTACAGTTGGCTCAAATGCGGCAAATACTCCGAGAATGGAGATGGCTGCGTATGTTGCATCAAAAGCTGCAACGACGATGTTTATGAAATGTTTAGGGTTAGAACTTGCAGCATACAATATTCGCTGTAACTTAGTTTCTCCAGGTTCTACTGAAACTGAAATGCAAAGATTATTATGGGCTGATGAGAATGGAGCTGAAAATATAATTGCTGGTTCTCAAAATACATATAGACTCGGTATTCCGTTACAAAAAATTGCACAACCTTCAGAAATTGCTGAAGCAGTATTGTTTTTAGCCTCTGATAAAGCGAGTCATATTACAATGCACAATTTATGTGTCGATGGCGGAGCTACATTAGGAGTTTAATAAAAAATTTAGGAGGTTTTAATACTATGAATGAACTTATAGCCGTAAAGGAACTGTCGGAAAAATTATTAGAAGATTATAAAACTGAATCTTCGTTCTTTTTCGCTTCACCAACTCGAACGATATTGACAGAAGGAGAGTTTACTACAGTAAAACATCATGAAATTGAAAGTTTTACAGAACTTGTACAAGCGGTATTACGTAATGCAAAACAAGCTGGAAATCCGAATCCTATCGTTGTTGGTGCTTTGCCTTTTGATCGTAGAAAGGAAGTTCAACTTATCGTACCAGAACATAGTAGAATTACTGAGCGTTTACAGTTAGAGACAACAAATGAGATAAAACAAAATGAGAAACTGGCATTTGAAATGACGCCTGTACCAGATCCTGAAGTTTATATGAATGGTGTAAAGCAAGGGATTAAAAAAATACAGGACGGCGATTTAAAGAAAATCGTTCTATCCAGATCATTAGATGTTGAATCTTCCGAAAAGATTGATAAGCAAAAACTTCTTCGAGAATTAGCAGAGCATAATAAGCGTGGTTATACATTTGCTGTGAATTTACCGGAAGATGAAAACGAGTGTAATAAAACATTAATTGGTGCAAGTCCTGAATTACTCGTTTCACGTAATGGCATGCAAGTTATTTCTAATCCGTTAGCTGGTTCAAGACCACGTAGTGATGATCCAGTAGAAGATAAGAGAAGAGCAGAGGAATTACTTTCTTCTTCGAAAGATTTACATGAACATGCGGTAGTAGTGGAAGCGGTTGCTGCTGCGCTTCGTCCATACTGTCATACATTACATGTTCCGGAAAAACCATCCGTTATTCATAGTGAAGCGATGTGGCATTTGTCTACTGAAGTGAAAGGTGAACTAAAGGATCCGAATACTACTTCTTTGGAATTAGCAATTGCTCTTCATCCTACGCCAGCAGTTTGCGGAACACCGATGGAAGAAGCGAGAGAGGCAATTCAAAAAATTGAACCATTTGACCGTGAATTCTTTACAGGAATGCTAGGATGGAGCGATTTAAATGGAGATGGTGAATGGATTGTTACAATTCGCTGTGCTGAAGTGCAAGAAAATACACTTCGTTTATATGCAGGAGCGGGAGTTGTTGCTGAGTCAAAACCAGAAGATGAGTTAGCAGAAACATCAGCTAAGTTCCAAACAATGCTGAAGGCTCTAGGGTTAAGTGATAATTCGCTGAATGAAAAATAGGGGGAAGAAAGAATGTTAGCAGGTTTCACGGAATGGCCAGAAGAATTTGCAAATCGTTATCGAGAAGAAGGATGTTGGCTTGGAGAAACATTTGGTTCGTTGTTAAGAGAACGTGCTGAAAAGCATGGAGATGAAATTGCAGTTGTAAGTGGTAATACGCATATAACGTATAGTGAGCTTGATAAAAAAGTAGATCGCTTAGCTTCAGGTTTACTGAATTTAGGAATAAAGCAAGAGGACCGAGTTGTAATACAGTTACCCAACATTATCGAGTTTTTCGAAATATGCTTTGCGCTATTTCGAATTGGAGCACTTCCTGTTTTTGCACTACCTTCACATCGAAGCAGTGAAATTAGTTATTTTTGTGAGTTTGGTGAGGCGAGTGCTTACGTTATTTCAGATAAGGCTCTTGGCTTTGATTATCGAAAACTAGCAAGAGAAGTGAAAGAGAAAGTACCAACTTTACAACATGTAATTGTAGTGGGGGAAGAAGAAGAGTTTGTGAACATAAGTGATCTGTATATAGATCCCGTTCCATTACCAGAAGTTCAGCCAAGTGATGTTGCGTTTCTCCAATTATCAGGAGGGACAACAGGACTTTCTAAATTAATTCCTAGAACACACGATGACTATATTTATAGTTTACGTGTTAGCGCTGAAGTTTGTAATTTAAATGCAGAAAGTGTCTATATGGCAGTTCTTCCGGTAGCACACAATTACCCGATGAGTTCTCCAGGGACATTTGGAACTTTCTATGCGGGTGGAAAAGTAGTGTTAGCAACTGGAGGGAGTCCAGATGAGGCATTTGCTCTTATAGAAAAAGAAAAAGTAACGATTACAGCGCTCGTTCCACCATTAGCAATGATTTGGCTTGATGCTGCATCTTCCCGTAATAACGATTTATCGAGCCTAGAAGTGATTCAAGTAGGTGGTGCGAAATTTAGTGCCGAAGTTGCAAAGCGTATTCGCCCTACATTTGGATGTACGTTACAGCAAGTGTTTGGTATGGCAGAAGGGTTAGTAAATTACACGAGATTAAATGATCCGGAAGAAATCATTATTCATACACAAGGTAGACCGATGTCTACATTCGATGAAGTACGGGTTGTTGATGAAAATGATAACGATGTAAAACCTGGTGAAGTAGGTAGTTTATTAACAAGAGGGCCCTATACAATTCGTGGCTATTATAAAGCAGAAGAGCATAATGCACGATCATTTACAAAGGATGGATTTTATCGCACAGGTGATCTTGTAAAAGTAAATGAACAAGGTTACATCATTGTAGAAGGAAGAGATAAAGATCAAATTAACCGTGGTGGCGAGAAAGTTGCTGCGGAAGAAGTTGAAAATCATTTATTAGCACATGATGCAGTTCATGATGTAGCCATCGTATCAATGCCTGATGATTATTTAGGAGAACGTACTTGTGCGTTTGTAATAGCTCGTGGACAAGCTCCGACAGTAAGTGAATTAAAAATGTTTTTAAGAGAACGGGGTATAGCGGCTTATAAGATTCCAGATCGAATTGAATTTATTGATTCATTCCCGCAAACAGGTGTTGGAAAGGTAAGCAAAAAAGAGTTACGTAAAGTCATTACGGAAAAACTTATTACGGTAAAGCGATAAAAAAATAAAAATTGGAAGGAAGTGATTAGATGGCTATCCCATCTATTTCAGTATACAAAATGCCAGTTGAATCAGAACTACCAAAAAATAAAGTGAACTGGACGCCAGCTCCGAAACGTGCGGTTCTTTTAATCCATGACATGCAAGAATATTTTCTTGATGCATATAGCGATAAAGAATCACCAAAAGTAGAACTCATTTCAAATATTAAGGTAATAAGAGAAAAATGTAAGGAACTTGGTATACCAGTTGTTTATACAGCACAACCAGGTGGACAAACGTTAGAACAACGTGGATTATTACAAGACTTCTGGGGTGACGGTATTCCTGCTGGACCAGATAAAAAGAAAATTGTCGATGAACTTACTCCTAATGAAGATGATATATTCTTAACAAAATGGAGATATAGTGCATTTAAAAAGACAAATCTATTAGAAATTTTAAATGAACAGGGAAGAGATCAACTTATTATTTGCGGTATTTATGCGCATATCGGCTGCCTTTTAACAGCTTGCGAAGCATTTATGGATGGTATAGAACCATTTTTTGTAGCAGATGCAGTTGCTGATTTTTCAATAGACCATCATAAACAAGCATTGGAGTATGCATCTAATAGATGTGCAGTAACGACATCAACAAACTTACTGTTAAAAGATTTACAAAGTGTAAAAAGTGATGAGAGTGAAGGAATCACTTTACAGGAAGTGCATGAACTAGTTGCACAACTACTTCGTGAGCCAGTAGAGAGTATTGATATTGATGAGGACTTACTAAATAGAGGACTTGATTCGGTCAGAATTATGAGTTTAGTAGAGATGTGGCGTCGCGAAGGGAAAGAAATAACTTTTGCAGATTTAGCAGAACGTCCAACTGTTTCCGATTGGTACAGTTTACTATCTTCACAGACAGCACAGGTGCTGTAACAAATAGACTACATAATAAAGGGGTAGTAAAGAATGCCTAATAGTCAAAAGGTTCGTCATTCGTTATCATCTGCGCAGACTGGTATGTGGTTTGCACAGCAATTAGATCCGCTTAATCCGATTTATAATACTGGGGAATATGTTGAAATAAACGGAAATATTAATCAAGAAATTTTCGAATTAGCAGTACGTAAAGTTGTAACAGAAGCAGAAGCGCTACATGTTCGCTTCGAAGAGGATGAAATTGGTCCATGGCAAGTTATTGAAGAATTACAGTTTCATATGCATTTTATTGACGTTCGTAAAGAAGAAAATCCTGAAGAAGCTGCTAAAGTATGGATGAAAAATGATTTATCTATGCCAGTCGATTTGAAAAGAGATACTTTATTTACTGAAGCACTTATTCAAGTTGAAAATAATCGTTTCTTTTGGTATCAGCGCATCCATCACATTGTGATGGATGGCTATGGATTTTCACTTCTAAGCCAAAAGGTAGCGAAAGAGTATACATCACTTATAGAAGAAACGAGAAAGAATGAAAAGCCATTTGGTTCTCTTGCAAAAATTGTACAAGAAGATATGGAGTATCGTGAGTCTAAACAATTTCAGGAAGATCGTACTTTTTGGTTAGAAAAGTTTGCAGATGAACCGGATGTCATAAGTTTAGCAGAACGAGCGCCGAGAACATCAAATGGATTTTTACGAGAAACAGCTTATTTATCCAGTTCTAGCACGAAAACTTTACTAGAAGATATCAATGTTTCTTTAACAAATTGGCCGGAATTTATTGTAGCTGTAACAAGTATTTACATGCATAAATTAACAGGTGCAAATGATATTGTTTTAGGTTTACCAATGATGGGGCGTCTCGGTTCTGCATCTATTTATACACCGAGCATGGTAATGAATTTAGTACCACTTCGTATTACAGTAACTCCAAATATAACTCTTGCGGAATGCATACAGCAAGTTTCTAAAGAGATTCGAGAAGTACGTCGTCATCATAAATATCGTCATGAGGAATTAAGAAGAGACTTAAAGTTACTAGGTGAAAATCAAAGGTTATTCGGGCCGTTAGTGAATGTGATGCCTTTTGATTACGGGCTTAATTTTGCTGGGAATCGTGGTATTACACATAATTTATCAGCAGGACCTGTCGATGATTTATCGATAAATGTTTATAAACGTTTCGATGAAAATGAGCTAATGATTCATTTTGATGCGAACCCGGAGGTATATAGTGATTCGGAACTAGCATTGCATAAAGAGAGATTTATGAATGTATTAGAATTAGTGATAAATGATTATCAAAAAGACGTGTCGATTGGAAATATAAACATTACTCTTCCAGAAGAAAATCATAAAGTTTTATTCGAATGGAATGAAACTAAGGAAGCTGAGGATTTAATCACTCTACCTTTATTATTTGAAAAACAAGTACAAAAAAATTCAAATAAAATAGCGGTTACGTGTAACGGAGTAGACCTTACGTATAAAGAGCTAAATGAACGGGCGAATGAACTAGCGCACTATTTAGTAGAAGAAGGAATAGGGCCAAATCAGTCTGTAGCTTTAGTATTTCCAAGGGCAATAGAAATGGTAGTTAGTATGCTAGCAGTTTTAAAGGCTGGTGCAGCGTATTTACCGATAGATCCAGAATATCCAGCTGAGCGAATAAATTATATAGTAAATGATGCAAAACCAATTTATATCATCACACATTCATCTGTTTCATCTACTTTAGTTATAGAAAATGATATAAAAAAAATCGAATTAGATCGAGAAGAAACAGAACTAGCATTAAAAGCATATTCTCATAGGAATCTACCATTTAGAAATGATGATTCATTTTTAAAGCCTGCGTATACAATTTACACTTCAGGCTCAACCGGAAATCCAAAAGGTGTAATTGTTCCTATGAAAGCTTTAAGTAACTTTCTATTGGCTATGGACGATATGTTTTCACTAAATGAGAACGATCATTTAGTAGCGGTTACAACATTTGCGTTTGATATTTCTGCTCTAGAGATTTATTTACCTCTTATTAGTGGTGCAAGTTTAACAATTGCACAAAAAGAGGTAATTCAAGAGCCTTCTGCGTTAACGGCACTGTTACAAGAAGAAAGAGTGACAGTTATGCAAGCTACACCGACGTTATGGCAGGCGTTAGTAACTGAATATCCAGAAAGGCTACAAGGGCTAAATGTGCTCGTTGGTGGTGAAGCTCTTCCAGCCCATTTAGCAAATATATTAAAAGAATTAGGTTGCTCTATTACAAACTTATATGGACCAACTGAAACGACTATTTGGTCTACTGTCATGAACATTAATGAAAATGAAATTGGTATACCTCCTATTGGAAAGCCAATTTGGAGTACAGACGTGTATGTATTAGATGCAGGTTTACAACCAGTACCACCTGGATTAATTGGTGAATTATATATTGCAGGGGAAGGGCTTGCGAACGGATATTTAGGAAAACCAGAGTTAACGGCTGAACGGTTTGTTGCAGATCCTTATGGAAAACCAGGGAAGCGCATGTACCGCACAGGTGATCTTGTGAAATGGCGTAACGATGGTGTGTTAGAGTACATGAGCCGCGCAGATCATCAAATTAAAATTCGTGGTTTCCGAATTGAATTAGCTGAAATTGAAATGGTATTACAACGACATGAATATATTCAACAAGTGGTAGTAATGGTACGGGAAGATCGCCCAAATGATAAACGAATCATTGCGTATATCGTTGCCGAAGGGAATGAAGGGATTAACCTTTCAGAAATTCGTTCTTATGTTTCAGAAAGTTTAGCGAATTATATGGTGCCATCGGCATTTGTTGTGCTAGAAGAATTACCATTAACGCCAAATGGTAAGGTTGATAGAAAGAAATTACCTGCTCCTGATTTTAATGAAATGAACAAGGAGAGAGTTGCTAGAAATCCGAAAGAAGAAATATTATGTGATTTATTTGCAGAAGTACTTGGTGTTTCTCGCATTAGCATTGATGATAATTTCTTTGAAATGGGTGGCCATTCGCTTCTTGCATCTCGTCTAATGGCAAGAATTCGTGAAACGTTAAGTGTTGAATTAGGAATAGGAAAACTATTTGAATCGCCAACCGTTGCTGAACTGGCGAAACAATTGGATCAAGCAAAAACTGCAAGACCAGCTATTAAGAAAGTAAGTAGACCAAATGAAGTTCCACTTTCATTTGCACAGCGCAGGTTATGGTTCTTAAATTGTTTAGAAGGTCCAAGTCCTACTTATAATATTCCATTAGTCGTTCGTATTTCTGGAAAGTTGAACGAGGAAGCATTGCAAGGTGCCTTTTATGATGTAGTTGAGAAACATGAAACGCTTAGAACGATTTTCCCTAACGTATTAGGTAGTTCCTATCAGAAAATTTTAGATATGGAAAATTTAAATTTAGAAATGATAATAACAAAAACATGTAAAGATGAATTAGAAAGTGTGCTTGTAGAGGCGGTAAGATATAGTTTTAACCTTGATGTTGAACCAGCAGTTCGTCTGCAACTATTTACAGTGAATGAAAACGAACATGTATTACTAATTCTATTGCACCATATTGTAGGGGATGGCTGGTCATTACAACCGTTAACGAGAGATTTTACAGCGGCATATAAAGCACGATGTCAAGGTAACAGAGTTCAGCTAGAGACACTTCCAGTTCAATACGCAGATTATGCACTTTGGCAACAACAACTGCTCGGTAATGAAACTACACCAGAAAGTCTTATTTCAACACAATTAGATTTTTGGAAGAAAGAGTTAGAAGGTTTACCAGATCAGCTGGAGTTACCTACAGATTACCAGCGTCCAATTGAAACGAGTTATCGCGGAGAAACAATTCATTTTCAAATAGATGCGGGTATGCATAGTAGGTTAGTAGAGCTTGCACGGAAAAACGGAGTTAGTTTGTTTATGGTGTTGCAAGCAGGACTTAGTGCGCTATTTACAAGATTAGGTGCAGGTACTGATATACCAATCGGTAGTCCGATTGCTGGAAGAAACGATGATGCACTCTCTGACATAGTTGGTTTATTTGTAAATACATTAGTGTTACGCACAAATACATCAGGAGATCCAAGTTTTAAAGAATTATTGAATAGAGTGAAGCAGTCAAATCTTGCAGCTTATGAAAATCAAGATGTTCCATTTGAACGACTCGTTGAAGTGTTAAACCCAGTACGTACTCGAAATAGTCATCCGCTATTTCAAGTTATGTTAGCATACCAAAATACGCCAGAAGCAACATTTGATGCTCCGGATATAGAAGCGAACCTTGAAATCCAAAGTGTGGGCTCTGCGAAGTTTGATCTAACATTTGAAATTAGCGAGAGTAACGGAGTTCATGGTACGCCAGATGGCTTACACGGGTTACTAGAGTTTAGTACCGATTTGTATAAACGTGAAACGGTTCAACAATTAGTAGAACGATTTATTCTGTTATTGGATGATGCAGCGAAACATCCGGATCAATCAATTGGCACATTAGAAATTTTAACATTAGCAGAGAGAAATACAGTGCTAGAAAAGTGGAATGGTGGTTTTCAAATTGTACCAGAAATGACATTATCACAATTATTTGAAAAGCAGGTTTATATAAATCCGAATTCTATTGCTGTCGTCTTTGAAGATGAAAAGTTAACTTATGAAGAGTTGAATAAAAAAGCGAATAAAATAGCTCGATTGCTAATTGCAAAAGGAGTTGGTCCTGATCAACTCGTTGCTTTAGCAATGCCGAGATCTTTAAATATGGTTGTAAGCTTACTAGCTGTTCTGAAAGCGGGAGCAGGTTATCTTCCATTAGATCCGGATTATCCGTCAGATCGTATTTCATTTATGCTCCACGATGCGAAGCCATCATGTGTGTTAACAAATTCAGATGTGGAAATTGAATGTGATGAGGAACTGAAAATTTTAGTTGATGATGTGAAGACAATAAAAGAAATTGAGAAGTATAGTGAAGATAATATTGATGAAATGGAGCGCATGAAGCCATTATCTCCTTCACATATTGCTTACGTTATTTATACGTCAGGCTCAACAGGTAGACCGAAAGGCGTTATGATACCTCATCAAAACGTAGTAAGACTTTTAGGAGCAACTGATCATTGGTTCCAATTTGACGCAGAAGATGTTTGGACGATGTTCCATTCATATGCTTTTGATTTCTCGGTTTGGGAAATTTGGGGCCCTTTATTATATGGAGGGCGTTTAGTTGTAGTGCCACATACTGTAAGTCGCTCACCGAAAGAATTTTTACAGCTTCTTGTTAAAGAAAAGGTTACGGTTTTAAACCAAACTCCATCAGCGTTCTATCAATTGATGCAAGCAGATCGTGAAAATGAAGAGATTGGCCAAAAATTATCTTTACGATATGTTGTTTTTGGAGGAGAAGCACTTGAGCTAAGTCGCTTAGAAGATTGGTATAGTCGACATCCTCATAACGCACCAAAGCTTATTAATATGTACGGTATTACGGAGACGACAGTACATGTTAGTTATATTGAATTAGATGAAACTATCGTCTCTTTACGAGCAAATAGTTTAATTGGGTGCAGTATACCTGACCTTAAAGTGTATGTGTTAGACAACTATTTACAACCAGTGCCACCTGGAGTAGTTGGAGAAATGTATGTTGCAGGTGCAGGGCTTGCGCGTGGATATTTAGGAAGAGCAGGATTAACGGCTGAACGCTTTATCGCAGATCCATTTGGAAAGCCAGGTACAAGAATGTATCGTACAGGAGACTTAGCTCGCTGGCGTAAAGATGGGACGCTAGATTATATAGGACGTGCAGATCATCAAATAAAAATTCGTGGATTCCGAATTGAATTAGGAGAAATAGAAGCAGTCATAATGAAGCACCCTAAAGTTGAGCAAGTAGCCGTTATTGTAAGGGAAGATCAACCAGGGGATAAACGGTTAGTTTCTTATATCGTTTCATCAAATAATGAAGCGATTGATACGAATGAAATGCGTCAGTTTGCTAGTGATAGTTTACCAGATTATATGGTTCCATACGCTTTTGTAGTAGTAAATGAGTTACCTTTAACTCCAAACGGTAAATTAGATAGAAAGGCATTGCCAGCTCCAGAATTTATCGCATCATCTTCTAGTCGTGGTCCAAGAACACCGCAAGAAGAAATGTTATGTGACTTGTTTACAGAAGTGCTAAGTGTACCTCAAATTGGAATTGATGACGGATTCTTTGATCTTGGTGGCCATTCACTCCTTGCAGTGCAGCTTATGAGCCGCATGAAAGAGGCGCTTGGAGTGGAACTAAACATTGGTACTTTATTTGCAGCACCGACTGTTGCAGGGTTAGCTGAAAGACTTGAGATGGGGAATGGTCAAAGTGCACTTGATGTGTTGCTTCCATTACGAGCAAGCGGGGATCAATTACCACTATTTTGTGTACATCCAGCAGGTGGGTTAAGTTGGTGCTATGCAGGACTTATGAAATCTTTAGGAACAGATTATCCAATCTATGGTGTACAAGCACGTGGTATCGCTAAAAATGAAGAACTTCCAAAAAGTTTAGAGGAGATGGCGGCGGATTATTTAAAACACGTTCGTGAAGTACAGCCTCATGGACCATATCGTTTATTAGGTTGGTCGCTTGGAGGAAATGTTGTGCATGCAATGGCGGCGCAACTACAAAATGAAGGGGAAGAAGTAGAGTTACTCGTTATGCTTGATTCTTATCCTGGACACTTCTTACCGAATACGGAAGCGCCTACTGAAGAGGAAGCGTTAATCGCATTACTTGCTTTAGGTGGATACGATCCAGATAACATGGATGGTACACCACTTACGATGGAAAGTGCAGTAGAAATACTTCGTAAAGATGGAAGTGCATTAGCAAGTCTTGAAGAAGAGACGATTTTAAATTTGAAAGAAACATATGTAAATTCGGTAGGATTGTTAGGGAAATATGTACCGAAAGTTTATAACGGAGATATTTTATTCTTTAGATCTACTGTTATACCAGACTGGTTTGATCCTATCTCTCCAAATACGTGGCTAAATTATTTAGATGGGCAAATTGTGCAACACGATATTGATTGTAGACATAAAGATTTATGTCAACCAGGACCACTTACAGAGATTGGACAAGTATTAGCGAAATATTTGCAGGATAAGAAAGGGGTAAGTACAGTATGACGAATCCGTTTGAAAATGATAATTACACATATAAAGTACTAAAAAATGAGGAGGGCCAGTATTCTCTCTGGCCTGTCTTTCTTGATGTACCTATTGGTTGGAATGTCGTACATGAAGAGACTAGTAGGAATGATTGTTTACAATATGTTGGAAATAACTGGAAAGATTTGAATCCGAAAAGTAATCATGTTGGCGAAAAAATATTAGTAGGAAAACGATAATGAAGGAAAAAATAAATCCAAAAGTAGTTGTAAGTATCGTATATATAACAGCGATGTTTATGGCTGCGATGGATGCAACGATTGTGAATGTAGCACTCCAAACGATAAGTAAAGAACTACAAGTGCCTCCATCTGCAATGGGGACGGTTAATGTTGGGTATTTAGTTAGCTTAGCTGTTTTCCTTCCGATTTCTGGTTGGTTAGGAGATCGCTTCGGTACGAAAAGAGTATTTATAACCGCTCTTTTCGTATTTACAACTGCGTCTGCATTATGTGGAATAGCGAATGATATTACTTCATTGAATCTTTTTCGCATCATGCAAGGTGCTGGCGGGGGGCTTTTAACACCAGTTGGGATGGCGATGTTATTCCGAACATTTTCACCAGAGGAAAGGCCGAAAATTTCACGGTTTATTGTGTTGCCAATTGCTGTAGCACCGGCAGTAGGACCAATTATAGGTGGTTTTTTTGTAGATCAAATGTCTTGGCGCTGGGCATTTTATATTAATTTACCGTTTGGAATCGTAGCGTTACTATTCGGTCTACTATTTTTAAAAGAGCATATTGAAAAATCAGCTGGTCGCTTTGATTCTCTCGGTTTTGTTCTTTCTGCACCAGGATTCGCGATGCTTATCTATGCACTTAGTCAAGGGCCGTCAAAAGGCTGGGGTTCTTCAGAGATTATAAGTACTGGAATAGCTGGGATTGTATTCATTACATTGTTTATCATTGTAGAACTTCGAGTAAAGCAACCGATGTTAGATTTACGCTTATTAAAAGAACCAGTCTTTAGAAAAATGAGTCTTATTTCATTGTTTTCATCCGCTGGTTTACTAGGAATGTTATTTGTTTTTCCACTTATGTATCAAAATGTAATAGGGGTTTCCGCATTGGAATCAGGTCTTACGACATTCCCAGAGGCGATTGGGTTAATGATATCGTCACAGATTGTGCCATGGTCATATAAGAAACTAGGAGCTCGAAAGGTAATTTCTATTGGATTAATTTGTACGGCGATTATCTTTGTTTTATTAAGTTTTGTAAATCACGATACGAACCCATGGCAAATTCGGGCATTATTGTTTGGTATCGGTATTTTCTTAGGTCAGTCTGTTGGAGCAGTTCAATTTTCTGCATTTAATAATATCACGCCACCTTCTATGGGGAGAGCTACGACTATATTTAATGTGCAAAATCGATTAGGTTCAGCGATAGGAGTTGCAGTTTTAGCTAGTATACTAGCCGGTTTTGGAAATAATAGTGTACAAAATAATGCTCAGTCAGATTTCTTACCATATCAAGCTGCGTTAATTGGATCAGCAATATTTTTACTCATAGCATTACTATTTTCTTTACGTATTTCTGATAAAGAGGTAGTGGCAAAGAAGAAGAAAAAGCCGTTACCTATATTACAAAAAGAAAAAGAAGTTGTAAACGAATAAGTTATAGAATAATAATATTCTTTTGAAATAAAATGATATTGTTTTTTAGAAGGAGAGAGTTTACATGATAGAGAGTAAAGTTGTAGATTCTGTACCAACTCTTAATGAGAATAGTTGTCAAATATGGTGGGCAAGAATTTCAGATTTACAATCATGGCATTACAATTTACTAAATAATGTTGAACGAGAGAAAGCAAATTCATATCATCATTCGGCAGATCGTGCACGATTTATAATAGGTTGTGTAATTAGTAGATTAGTTCTTGGAAAGATCCTTTCTATGTCGCCAGTTCAAGTACCGATTAATCGAATGTGCCCTGTATGTAAGTTACAACATGGTAGACCACAATTACCAGAAGGAATGCCGCAAATATCTGTTTCACATTCGGGTGAGTGGGTTGTTGTTGCATTTACAAAGTCTGCACCTGTAGGCGTTGATGTTGAACAAATGAATCCAAATGTAGATGTTATGAAAATGGCAGAGGGCGTATTAACAGACATTGAAATAGCACAAGTTATGAAGTTATCTAATGAACAGAAAATAGAAGGTTTTTTAACATATTGGACTCGAAAAGAAGCGGTACTAAAAGCGACAGGTGAAGGACTAATGATTCCACCAGTAGGTATTACTGTATCAGCTCCAAATGATCCTCCAAATTTGTTAGTTTTTAAGGATAGGCAAGAGTTAGTAGAAAATACAATGATGGAGGATATAAGGCCAAGTGCAAATTATATGGCTTCAATTGCAATATTTAGTAAAGAAGTAACTGAAATTACACAGTTAGACGCAGTAGAGCTTTTAAATTATAAATAAGTTAAATAAAAAATCTTATAGAAGAGGTGTTCCTCATGTTAGTAGCGGAAAATAGAACAAATGAATTCACTTATAATGTACAAGCAATTAAAAATATTTTATTTTCTGGAGATACATCATCTATTCATGCTTTAGAAAAGCTTTTGAATGATACAGTTCAGTTTGAAATTCTCGAACAAGAGGTACTTGATAGACAGTACATCCCGAAAGAAGCAAAGAATTTCTTTGATAAAAACGGAACATTTCTTTACCGTGTATCCAATGTTAGTTATAAAGGAAAAGTGTTATCTGAGAATCTAATTTTTGCGGACACTTCGTTTTTACCAAATACAATTAAGAGTGAATTAGAGAGTGGAAATATTCCAGTTGAAAAAATTATAGAAAAGATGGAAGTAAGAAGAAACGTATTATACGAAGGATATCAGCCATCTGGGAATATTATTGAATTGTTTGATGGATGCTCTGTTACGGCGAATGTGTATCCAACTAGAAAATATCAAATTGTAAGTAATTGCAAATGCATATTTTATATTTGTGAAGTATATCATGCAGAGAATATAAAAAATCTGCTTAAATAGAAAATAAGAAACCAGCCCATAAAATGGCTGGTTTCTTATTTATTTCACAGCTTCTTTTAACTCTTTACCAGCTTTAAATGCTGGAACTTTACCAGCAGCGATTTGAATTTCTTCGCCAGTTTGTGGATTACGTCCTGTACGAGCAGATCTTTCGCGCACTTCAAACGTTCCAAAGCCGATTAATTGAACTTTATCGCCAGATTGTAATGCAGTAGCAATTGTGTCAAATACGGATTGTACCGCTGCAGAAGCTTCCTTTTGAGAAATATCAGCGGATTGTGCCACGTTTTTAACTAATTCTGTTTTGTTCATGTTTTCACCTCATAAAAAGTTTTTTAGAATGAATGTTTTAGTATAATGGATAGTATAGAGAAAGCTATTTATATGGTTAGAAAGAATACTATATAGTTATGTTAATTTCGTTGTAAGAGACTGAATCCCTGCTAATAATTAGGGATTAATTAAGAATTGATGTATAGAAAATGCTGTAATATGAGGATGAGGGGGAGTATATGAATGATTTTTCGTGAAAAAAATGAGAATGAAAGTATATTAATTCGTCAACATGATCATGGTTTTTTAGCTGGAGAGATTGCAAAGCATATAAAAGAAGATTTTTTTGAAGATGAAACATACTTAAAAGAGACAATTGATGCAATATATGAGCATGATAGAGGATGGATAGAACTTGATAAAGTACCAATTTTGAATGATGCTAAAAATATTCCATATACATTTATGGATTGTCCAAGTTCATTGCGGTTTGTTTTTTATACGATTGGTTTGAATGAAATTGAAGATTCGAATCCATACGGAGCATTACTTTGTAGTAAACATTTTTTATCATTTTCATTAAATGATGAAGACGAAGAAATGATGTCTTTTTATAAACATGAATTGGAACGACAAAAAAGAATTTTGAAAACGTTAACGAAAGAACAATTTGCGATGTTCGATAAACATTATAGATTATTAAAGTTTTGCGATGAACTTTCTTTATATGTGTGTATGAATAAACCTGGAGCAGAAAAGGAAGATGAAATTGATTTGTTTAAAGATGGTTTTGAAGGAACGGAAATGTTTAATAGTAAGGTGGAGAAACTTATTCAAGCTGAATGGGTGGACGAGGAAACAATTCGGATTACACCGTTTCCATTTCAAACGGAATTTCATACGTATGTAAAATATAAAACTATAAATAAACATGTAGTTGAAGAAAAAGGGATTGCAAAAGCTGATAGAGAATCGGAAATGGAGAAACAAAACATTCGTTTCGTACAATAAGGAGGCGATTTAGATTGAAAGAGTACATGTTAAAACAGTTTGATTACCATGATTGGGCTAATACGCGATTATTCAATCGATTAAAAGAGTTACCAAGCTATGAGACAATCTTTAGCGAAAAGATACAGAGTGTATTTCCATCAATTAAGGATACTTTTGCGCATATTTATATTACAGATCAAGTGTGGTTACACATATTGCATGGTAAAAGTATGAATGAAGCAATACAAGACCGAGAAAATTTACGAAAACAAATCGAAACTAAATCGTTACATGAATTAGAAAAAATGTTTAAAAACATGGCAAATCAATATAAAGACTTTTTAATTACAATACAAGACGTGAATGCTTTATTTGTTATCGAGAATCCATATGCAGGGAAATTAGAAACTTCAATTTTAGAGTTAGTACAACATGTCGTAAATCATGGTACATATCATAGAGGAAATATAACAGCGATGATCCGTCAACTCGGTCATTCGTCGACAATGACGGATTTTGTACTGTATTTACATATGGTGCAGAAGGAGGGGGAGTAATATAGTTTGTAAGAAGGAGAGCCTTTAATTGTAAAAGTCTCTCCTTCTATTTTATTCCGCACTAATGGCAGATCACTGATTAAAGTTTTACATTATTTCTTAAGAGGCTTTATTTTCTTGTAATTGTTTAGCATATTGTATAGCTTTATATGCATTGACTCTACCATTTTTCCAATACGTACCTGTACCACTAATTTTATCAGACGTTGACTCAATAATTTGGCGGATTTGTGTATTGCTATATCCTTGATTTGCTAAAAGAGCAGCGACTCCTGCAACATGAGGTGTTGCCATAGATGTACCACTTAATGATTGATACGTGCTTCCTTTATATGTGGAATATATATTTGAACCTGGTGCTGCAACATCTACCCAGTTACCATAAGTAGAAAATGAAGATTTTCTATCTGATTGATCTGTAGAAGCAACTGCAATCACCTCGTTGTAATAAGCAGGATAATTAGCTTTTGTATTTCCAGCATTTCCAGCAGCTGAAACAATAACAGAGCCTTTATTCCATGCATATTGAACGGCTTGTTGTAAAGCAGTCCCACCATTTGGGGCGCCTAAGCTTAAGCTAATTACTTTTGCACCTGAATCAGCAGCTTCTCTAATCCCTTGCGCTACAGCATCAAGAGTACCACTTCCTTGATTATCTAATACGCGGACGGCATAAATTGAAGTTTGTGGGGCAACACCAGCAATTCCAACACTATTATTCGTAAGTGCTCCAGTAATTCCAGCGCAATGCGTACCATGACCATTACCATCATCAGATGTATTGTCGTTGTCAACATAATCATGTCCGTAAATTACTTTCGAAGCTAAATCAGGGTGTGAACCTTGAACTCCTGTATCAATAATAGCTACTTTTACACCAGGATCACTTCGTTGACTATCCCAAGCTTGTGGAGCTTGAATTTTTTGCAATCCATATTGATTTTTAAAATATGGGTCGTTCGGAGTCCAAAAGGCGTGAACGTAATAATTCGGTTCTGCATATTCCACATCTGGATTATTTTTATAACTTTTTATTTTTTCTTTGACAGTACCTTTTGAAAATTGAACGACTTCAAAACCTAACGTATCATCTTTAGATAAAACGTTAGTACCGACAGATTTGTGAAAAGATTGAACATTACTTAAAGAGGCATTTTGTTTGAACTTAACGATTAATTGGTTAGGGACGTAATCAGTAGATGATGTTTCAGCACTTGAAGTATTTGTGTTAAAAAAGAAACCACCAATAATAAATGATAAAACAGATAGGAAAACAATGATTTTGTTTTTCAAAAGATTTTTCCTCCCTTTTCTTGGATGAGTTTTTCGGCGACACTTTAATGTCACATTCCTTTTCAACTATATAGTTAGACCATACGATTTATGTCATTTATGTGAAAAACTTTTAGTGGAATAAAAAAAGGGAAAGATCGATATAAATATATTTTTAATGACATTTACTGAGTTAGAAAACGAAAAAAGAAATGCTCATTATGTATGAGTCATTCCTTTTTTTATATTAACTTGCCTGTTTTTTATGACTTTCTTTCAATTTCTCTGCTTGTAAAAAGCGATTCGTTTCAGCAACAACAATACCACTTAACCCAATAAGGCCAATTAAGTTTGGAATCGCCATAAGTCCATTTGCAATATCAGCAAATGTCCATACGATACCTAGTTTTAAATTAGCCCCAATAGCAATCATGACGATAAAGATCGCTTTATAATATTTAACAGCACCTTCTCCAAATAAATAAGCCACGCACTTCTCGCCGTAATACGACCATCCTAAAATAGTAGAGTAGGCAAATAATATAATTGCGATACCAAGAATCATACTACCAGCAGTGCCAAATACAGATTGGAACGCAAGTGTTGTCGCTTCAACGCCAGTTTTACCTGATTTCCATGCACCTGTAGTAATTAATACTAGCCCTGTAATGGTACATACAATAAACGTATCTAGAAAAGTACCAGTCATAGAAACTAAAGCTTGCTTTGCAGGTGAATCAGTTTTTGCGGCAGCTGCAGCAATAGGGGCACTCCCTAAACCAGCTTCGTTTGCAAATACACCGCGCGCCATTCCGATTTGAATTGCAGATGCAATTGTTGCGCCAATAAAACCACCAGCAGCTGCAGTCCCATTGAATGCGCCAGAAAAAATAAGTGAGAATGCTTCTGGAATTTGATCGTAGTGATAGAAAATAATAATAAGCCCAGCAATGATATAAAAGAAAGCTTTAATAGGAACGATATATCCTGTCACTTTCCCGATTTTTTTCACACCGCCTAAAATAACAATGGCGATTAAAAACGACATGAATATACCAGTTAAAGCAGGAGGAAAAGAGAAATTAATTCGCATTGCCTCTGCAACTGAGTTAGATTGCACCATATTACCGATACCGAAAGAAGCAGTTGTGCCGAATATAGCGAATAAAACAGCAAGCCATTTCTTACCTAAACCACGTTCTAAATAGTACATTGGTCCACCTGAATATTCACCATTTTCATTACTAACACGGTATTTCACCGCAAGAATTGCTTCGGCATACTTTGTTGCCATACCGAACAAAGCAGTAATCCACATCCAAAAGATTGCACCGGGTCCACCAATCGTTACAGCAGTTGCAACACCGGCTATATTCCCCATACCTATCGTTGCCGCCATAGCTGTCATAAGTGCTTGGAAGTGGCTAATATCTCCAGAGGAAGATGTATCTTCTGATTTTTTAAAAGCTAGTTTGTGAGCGTATAATAGTTTACTAAACTGTAATCCTTTTAAACGCACTGTGAGAATGATACCAGTACCAACGAGTAACAACAACGTTGGTAATCCCCACACATAGTGATTGATTTGTTCTAATACTGTACTTACTGTCTCCATCTGTATTCTCCTTTTTATGAAAAAATAAAAACCACTTCAAGTAAATGAAATGGTCTCTGGAGAAACAAGGGATAGAAAAATAAACCGATACAAATCGGCATTTTCTTTCGCTTGTCTCTGTCCTTTTACCTGAGAGATTATCCGCTATAGTAGCGGATTTGCTCCTTCGGTGCTCTTTTTCCTCCGCGCTATATAAAAGCGAGAGGGAGTCTCTCCAGAGATTCGTCCCCATGCAGTTCTACTTGTAAACAAGACCTGAGAGTTTCAAAGTTGATTCAGCAACTTTTTGCCCCGTCGGTAGATCAATAGACCTTCTCCTGAATGGTTCATCCGAATTATAAAATTTATAAAAATATTGATTGTAAATCAATAAAAACATTATAGACAGACAAAATATGAATTGCAATCTTTTTTTATGTTAAAATAGTAACCAGTTTTATTTTTTTGCAAGTCCTAATTTAACTTCAACTTCATTTAACGTAGATAAAGCGAGGACAATATGTTGGTCCGCAAGTCCTAAAGCATGTTTAGTATTTTCAATTGTTTCATTGGATGGAGTAGAGTTATTTGCTCCGTCTATAATTAAATTTGCTGCGTTTTTCATAAATTTAGAAGCAGTCTTAAATTCAGTTGTGAAATAAATTAGTTGTTCTTGTATTTGTACTTCCGATATATTTTCTTTAATTTTCACAGTGTCTATTTCGTTCATGATTTTTTCATATTGTTTGGAAATAGCATTCATTGTGACTAATAGTTTATCTCTGTCTACTGAATCTCCGTTCGTGTTAATCTCTTCCCAGGCAGGCAACCAATCTTTTTCGATGATGTCATTATAATTTGTAGTTAATTCATCAATTTTTGGTTGTAATTTAGTTTTAAAACTTTTTGTATCAATTGTTTCTACGGTAGTTTTTTCGTTATTATTTTTATCTTTAGTTGTGTAGAAAATCGTACAGGTAATAATAAAAATAGAAATAACGATTGTCCATTTATTAAAAAATAATTTCTTCAATGGTTAATACCTCCAAAAATAAACATCTTTTAATTATAATATATAACAATAATATTGTTAATAATAGAGAATATAGTCTGGAATTAATTTAAATTATATTTTTTATATACGTAAATAATCAAGATTGGTAAAATAATGAAAGTAATATGTGAGAAAAGAGGGTTTTTAGTGAAAATGAATAGAAGAAAACTAGTTTCAAATATTTCAACGGTTGTGTTATTAGCTGGTTTATTTACACTTATATATTTAGACAAAGAATCTAAAATTGAAGATTTTCCAGTACCAATGTCAGCAATTCATATTAACGATGATAAGGAAGAGGAGTATAAATATATAAGTGTAATGCCTATTACAAAGGCTAGTGGATGGGAGAACTTAGGGGAAAACGGACATACTGTTAGTTTTAAAAAAGGGGAGCGGAAGGTAACTGTATTACATTATCCAGGAGAACTTACATATTATTTATTTGAACAAAAGGTGAATAAGAAAGGGAGATAAGATAAAGTTGTAATTCGTTAAGGGTTACATCTTTTCTTTTGATTCTGAATTATTTGAAATAAAATCAGATAGATGGTTTGATAGATGTAGTGATAAATATGATTAGTTCTATATGCACATAAAGAGTAATGAGGAGATTATAAAAATATTATGTAAACTGAAAATTATAAGTGGAAGGTAAATTATATCCTAAGGGGGAGTTAAAAATGTTAATAAAAACAATCTACTGTAAAGTGGAAGAAGAGAAAAAAGAGTTATTTTCAAAAGCACAAGAAAAATGGCAAGCTATACAGCAGCTAGATGGATTTCATGGGCAATTTGGTGGATGGTATGAGGATGAGGCATGTGTATTTACTTTATGGGAAGATAGAAGTGCGTATCAATCATTTATGAATGCTGCTCACGATACCATTTATTTAAATAGTAATCAAGAGGATACGTTTCTTTCATGTGAAATTGAATTGTTTCAAACGTTGTATGATATAACTGATATGCCTTTGGAAGACGTAGTTACAGAAGGAACATTCGTAAGAGTTGCTATATGTGATGTAGAGGTGGGAAAGGAAAAGTATTTCTTACATAAACAAGAAACAATTTGGAATAAAGGGATGAAAAATGCAAAAGGGATGTTAGGTGGAGTTATTGGGAAGTCTTTAAAAACTGAAAATCGTTACATTGTGCTAACTTATTGGAAAGATGAAATGACGCATCAAAATTATGTAGAAGAGATTTTCCCTGAGTTGTATAAACTAGCTAATATTCATGATGATTTAAAAGATATAAGAGGTAAACAAGCTGTATGTAAGGAAGAGTGGCTTGTATATTAAGTGTACAAAACGTGCATAAATGAATGTATAATAAAGATATTTTCTTATAAACGAGTAATTAATAGAAGACGTTATATACCTTTTCATGTTAATATGTTTAAGTTATAATAGAAGGCTTACCCTTTTGTATTGTACGGTAGAAGCAGTGTGAGCTTGAATTTTTTTGAAAAGGATGTGCCTAATTTGCGTATCAATAAATTTATTAGTGAAGCTGGAAAAGCGTCTAGACGTGGAGCAGATAAACTAATTAATGAGAGAAGAGTAATTATTAACGGTAAGGTTGCAAAAATTGGTGACCAAGTAAATCCAGGTGATGATGTACGTGTAAATGGAGAGCAACTTCGTATTGCTCGAGATCACGTATATATCGCTTTAAATAAACCAGTAGGTATTACATGTACGAGTGAAAAAGCTGTAAAAGGTAATATTATCGATTTAGTGAATCATCCATTACGAATTAGTCACATTGGACGTCTTGATAAAGACTCAGACGGTTTAATTTTATTAACGAATGATGGTGATATTGTAAATGAAATTTTACGTGCTGAAAACAAACATGAAAAAGAATATATCGTTTCAGTAGATAAGCCAATTACACCTGATTTTCTAGAGAAAATGGCAGCTGGTGTGAAAATTTTAGGAACGAAAACGCTTCCTTGTGAGGTAACACAGTTATCAAAATATGAATTCCAAATTATTTTAACTCAAGGGTTGAATCGTCAAATTCGTCGTATGTGTGAAGCTTTAGGTTATCAAGTATACACTTTAAAGCGTACAAGAATTATGAATATAGAATTAAATAATTTACCTGTTGGACAGTGGAGAGATTTATCGAAGAAAGAGAAACGACGTCTATTTTCAGACTTAAATTACGAACCACAAGATTGGTAAAATTGAGAAGAGGAAACCAAAAATCTATTTTTGGTTTCTTTTTTTATTTAATAAAAAATCATTTTTAAACACTTGCAAAAATAAAATGAATAAGATATAGTAAATAACAATTAATGGATGTACTTTTAAAAGCAAAGAAAAGGACACGAGTTATTTTATCCGGTTATACAGAGAAGGAAGGAAAGCTGAGAACTTCCTAACGCAGAAAAATAACTTACCACCTTAGAGCTGCACTGGGGAAACTAAGTATCTAGTGCCGTGTAAGCGACGTTATCGCAAAAGAAGCCATTATGTTTTTTGTGATGGGAATCTGGGTGGAACCACGGATATAAGCATATTCGTCCCTATTTTAGGGATGAATATGCTTTTTTGTATTCAATTTCATAATAAGCAAAGAAAAGGACACGAGTTATTTTATCCGGTTATACAGAGAAGGAAGGAAAGCTGAGAACTTCCTAACGCAGAAAAATAACTTACCACCTTAGAGCTGCACTGGGGAAATTAAGTATCTAGTGCCGTGTAAACGACGTTACCGTAAAAGAAGCCATTGTATATTTACAATGGGAATCTGGGTGGAACCACGGGTAAAAGCACGCTCGTCCCTATTTTAGGGATGAGTGTGCTTTTTATTATGAAATGGAGAGATGAAAAATGAAAGAACAGATGATTGAAATGAAATTTCCGGATGGAAGCGTTAAAGAATTTGTAAAAGGAATTACTTTAGAAGAAATTGCGGGATCCATTAGCAGTAGTTTAAAAAAGAAAGCAGTCGCAGGGAAAGTAAATGATCAGTTATATGATTTACGCCGAAATATTGAAGAAAATGCGGAAGTAGAAATCGTTACTATAGATTCAAATGAAGGGGTAGAAATTGCAAGACACTCTGCGGCACATATTTTAGCGCAAGCTGTAAAGAGAATGCATGGTAATGTAAACCTTGGCGTAGGACCTGTTATTGAAAATGGATTTTATTATGATATGGATCTTCCGAGTAGTGTAAACGTAGAAGATTTACCGGAAATCGAAAAAGAAATGAAAAAAATTATAAATGAAAATATAAAAATAGAGCGAATTGAGGTTTCACGAGAAGAGGCAAAAAAACTGTTTCAAGAAATGAATGATCACCTGAAATTAGAATTGTTGGAAGCAATTCCTAGTGGGGAAAGTGTAACACTATATAAACAAGGTGAATTTGTAGACTTATGTAGAGGACCTCATTTACCGTCAACAGGCTATTTGAAAGCCTTCCAATTAACTCACGTTTCTGGTGCATATTGGCGAGGTGATAGTAACAATCAAGTGCTTCAGCGTATATATGGTGTTGCGTTCTCTTCTCAAAAAGAATTAGAAGATTATGTACATTTCGTTGAAGAAGCAGCAAAAAGAAATCATCGTAAATTAGGTAGTGAGCTGGAGTTATTTATGTTTTCTGAAGAGGCTCCGGGAATGCCATTTTATTTACCGAAAGGACAAATTATTCGTAATGAATTAGAAGCATTTTTAAGAGGAATTCAAAAAGAGTATAAGTATCAAGAAGTACGTACTCCGTTTATGATGAACCAAGAATTATGGGAGAAATCAGGACACTGGGGACATTACAAAGACAACATGTATTTCTCTGAAGTAGACAATAAAAGTTTCGCATTAAAACCAATGAACTGCCCAGGGCATATGTTAATGTTCAAAAATAAATTACACTCTTATCGCGAATTGCCAATTCGTATGTGTGAGTTCGGTCAAGTACACCGACACGAATTTAGCGGGGCATTAAATGGATTATTAAGAGTACGTACTTTCTGCCAAGATGATGCTCATTTATTTGTAACTCCAGAACAAATTGAAGATGAAATTAAATCTGTAATGGCGCAAATTGATTACGTTTATAAAACTTTTGGATTCGAATATGAAGTAGAGCTTTCTACTCGTCCAGAAGATTCAATGGGTGATGATAAGTTGTGGGAGCAAGCAGAAGCGGCATTAGAAAATGTATTACATTCATTGAATTATAAATATAGACTAAATGAAGGTGACGGTGCATTTTATGGACCGAAAATCGACTTCCATATTAAAGACGCTTTAAATAGAAGTCATCAGTGCGGGACAATCCAACTAGATTTCCAAATGCCAGAGAAGTTTGATTTAAATTATATAGATGAGAAGAATGAAAAGAGAAGACCAGTTGTCATTCACAGAGCAGTTTTAGGATCTTTAGACCGTTTCTTAGCGATATTAATTGAGCACTTTGGAGGCGCGTTCCCGGCATGGGTGGCACCGGTTCAAGTGAAGGTCATTCCAGTTTCGAATGCAGTCCATGTACAATACGCAGATGAGATTGCGGATAAATTAGCACAAGCTGGCATTCGTGTTGAAAGAGATGTACGAGATGAAAAGTTAGGATATAAAATAAGAGAAGCACAAATGCAAAAAGTTCCTTATGTTCTTGTTATTGGGGATAAGGAAATGGAGAACGGATCTGTAAATGTACGTAAATACGGTGAAGACCAGTCAGAAGTTATTGAACTAAATAGGTTTGTGGAGAGTATAAAAGAGGAAATAAAAAATAAGAAATAGAGATTGATAATAAAATACACCATTAACATGTATTACTGAATTTAAACTCATTAAAGAACCATAATAAATGATGAAGGGATAGCTTAATCGCTATCCCTTCATCATTTATTGCCATATATTTCACTTCATACCGTTAAATCATTTTCTGATTTTATATTAATGGCTTCTTGTAAGAGCTTTTGGAGAACTGCAGCAAAAACAGCAATCACGATAGAGGAGAAAATAATGATTAATCCAATTGGTATAAAACTTGGAGGATCAATTTTTTTTGCCATAAGATAGTAAAGTGGCATACCTAGTATGTATATGGTACCGATAGTGAGGGCACAGTATTTTATATTTTTTAAAGCCTTTACTGATAATACCGAGAACGCTTTGTTCTTATCAATATAACTTAAAAGTTTAAAAACTTGATACAGAGCGAAGTAAAAAGGTATCGTCGCTACGTACATATCGATTAAAACGAGAGATTTCATATAAGCAATAGCTGGATACAATTCTCCAGCGAAATTCCCGATTTTAGGAACTAAAAATATGCACAATGCAAGTACTACTATACCTATAAAAACAATAGCTAGTTTTAAAAAGAGTGTTGTAACTTGTTTCATAAAAAGCACCTCGTTTATTTAATGACAACATGATTTTATCATATAATTTATCGTTTTAAAATAAAATTATATTGTTTTTTAACTTATTATTGTTGTTATTTATGTATCCCGTTAATTTTGATAAAAATAAAAAACTTGCTCATTACAAAGGAATCCGCCTTATGAAATGGTCTGTAATATTTTTACCTTACAAAAATGTAAGGTAAATGTAAGCGAAATCGAAGGAACGAGTTTTAGAAAAGTGAGAATATGGAATAGGAAAAAGGTTTACGTAACTCGTGTAATCCTTTCTGATTGAAAAATTTAAAAATTATTAAGGATTTACATGAGAAAAAGATAAGAAATATGTGAGAAATTAATTTTACACAAAAGGGATGGAGTGAAAGAGATGCCAACAAATGTAGTTACTGTAGAACGTGTAGAAAAAACGTATGGGAAAAGAAATGAGAATCAGTCAAAAGCGTTAAGGGGTGTGTCATTAAGTATTAAAGAAGGGGAATTCGTCGGGATTATGGGTCCTTCTGGATCTGGAAAAACGACTTTACTTAATGTGATTAGTACATTGGATCAATCAACAGGTGGCAGTGTGACAATAGCTGGTACAAATATTACTTCTATGAAGGGGAATGCATTATCTGATTTTCGATCTCAAAAATTAGGATTCATTTTTCAAGATTTTAACTTACTAGAAAACTTATCAATTTATGAAAATATCGCTTTACCACTTTCTCTGCAAGGCGTACCTTCAAGTGAGATTACGGGGAAGGTAAATGAGGTTGCAAAGAAATTAGGGATTACTGAAATTTTAACGAAATATCCAACTGCTGTTTCTGGTGGACAAAAGCAAAGAACGGCGGCAGCACGAGCTTTAGTACATAATCCAGCAATCGTATTAGCAGATGAACCGACAGGTGCGCTTGATAGTAAAAATGCAAAAAGCTTATTAGAAGCGATGCAAGATTTACATGAAAATCACAATGTAAGTATTTTGATGGTTACACACGATGCATTTAGCGCGAGTTATTGTGAACGTATTTTATTTATTCAAGACGGTCTTCTTTATAAAGAGTTAAAGCGTCAAGGAACGCGAGAAAATTTCTATCAAGACATTTTAGGCGTGCTCGCTCATATGGGCTCAGCTGCTGAGTCTAAGTAGGGGGCGAGACTATGTTATTCAAATTATCACGTCATAGTATGAAAAAGATGTTAAAAGATTATATGGTTTTACTTATTGGTCTCGTTATTAGTATTAGTATTTTCTACATGTTCCAAACGATGGCGATGAATAGTGAATTTACGAAGGATAATAGTCTTATTGGTAGTATTAGACTCGTATTTTGGGTAGGTGCCATACTATTATCTTTCATTACTGTATTTTATATTATATATGCCAATTCTTTCTTACTCACATTAAGAAGAAAAGAACTCGGTATGTACATGATGCTCGGTGCGAAAAAGAAAAAAGTAGCACAGTTATTATTTATTGAAACATTCGGTATGGGTATTGTCAGTATTATTATCGGAATCTTAGTAGGGATGTTACTTGCAAGTGTAGCAGGAAACTTTTTAATGAATGGTATGGAAATTTCAGCAAAAGGTAGTTATTCATCTGTATATACACCAGCAATCTTAGTTACAGCTATTTTCTTCTTAATACTATTTTTTATTACTGGTTTAATGAATAGCATCCGTTTATTACGTAAAACAGAATTAGAATTAATACGTGAAGATGAAACACTAGATGAAGTGAAGAAAAGTAAAACTCGCATTATTATAATGACTGTACTTGGTGTATTACTAGTAAGTACAGGATACTATTTTATGGTAAATATAAAAATGTTTGCTGAACTTGGTTTTATAATAGCGACAATCGTTACAACACTCGGAACATATTTTATCTTTAGTTCATTGCTTCCATTTTTTGTGATGAAAATTAAAGGGAATAAAAAACGAAATGAAACGGGCTTAAATAGTTTTACATATGCACAGCTACGCTTTCGAGTAAATAGTTTATCGAGAGTATTAGGTACCGTAGCGATGTTAATTGCATTAGGTGCAGGTGCGATGACGGCAGGGATGGCGTTCCAAAAAAATGTAGGTATTATGACCGACTTCTCTCGTGTATATGATGTCGTAATTCATGATTCAAATGATCAAGATAAAGCAGCCTTAAAAGAAATGGAAATTGTGGAAGAAAGCAAGTATAAGTATAAAGTAGATGGAGAAGCGGTTTATTATTTACGTAACGACTTAACTGAGAAACCACCACTTGTTTCAGACCACTTTGATACAAAAACTTTAAAAGAACCTGCTCGTAAACGTGTGGCTGAACCTTTAACTGAACCTGTTTATTCTGCTTTGGAAGCTCCTGAAGCAGCCAATAAACTTCCTCGTATGCCAAGGGATTGGGAAGATGCGGTTGTAAGAGAAATACAAATTACACATAATCAATTTAACGGAAAACCTGTAAGAATTGCTGATGAAGAACACTACAAAGCAGTTCAAGGAACGGAACATAGTGTAACATTAGCAAAAGTAGATGATATGAAAAAATATAAACCGTTGTTGCTCGATATAGATAAGAGACAAAAAGAACAAATTGAAAAAACAACAGGTACAAAAGTAGACTTATTTACAAAAATGACAATTTATCAGTTTATGAACAGTTTCATGAGTGGAACAATGTTTATGGGATTTTTCCTTGGAATTGCCTTTTTAGCAATGATGGCAAGTTCGCTAATGTTCAAAATATTAACAGGTGCTTCTCGTGACGTACGCCGTTATGAAATGTTACGAAAAATCGGTGTGAGACGTAGTATGTTAACGAAAAGTATTTACAAAGAAATTTCATATTTATTTATCTTCCCAGCAATTATTGGAATTTCCCACGTGTTAGTAGGGCTTAACTTATTCAGCTTTATATTAGTTGACCCGTTTGTGAAGGTATGGGTGCCGATAGGGATTTTCTTAGTCATTTATTTCATCTATTACTGGATTACTGTCCAGCTTTATAAAGGTATGGTAATGCCGAAAGAAGAGGTTGCGAAATAGTTAAAGGAAAAAAGTCTTTGTTTTGAAAACAAGGGCTTTTTTCTTTATTTTTAATACATTTTGACTGAGTCTTTCTATAAATTTTATATTTGAAAATTAAGAAAATATTAAGAGTTTATATAGGGGAAAATTAAGAAGTGTATGGGATATTAAAAATGTGCAAACGAGCAAGATGAAATTAGAGAGAGAAATTGTTATATATTCATATTATTTTGAGGGAGTTTTACAGAATTAAATTGATGTTTTTATAAATTTAAAAGAAAGGAGACTACTTATGAAGAAGATAAAAAAATTAATAAAAGTTATTGGTGCCATCACTACACTATTATTAATCGTAGCACTAATATTTCCTACATGGACTTCGCAAATAAAGGGGAAGAACAGTATAAACATATTAGAGAAAGTAGAGATAAATGGCAGTGGTCATGAAATTATGATACGCGGCAAAGATAGGAACAATCCAGTTATTATTTTTGTACATGGTGGACCAGGAACTTCAGAAATACCATATGCTCAAAAATACCAAAACTTATTGGAAGAGAAATTCACAGTTGTTAATTACGACCAAAGAGCGAGCGGGAAGTCGTATCATTTCTTTGAAGACTATTCGAACCTTACATCAGATCTTCTTGTAGAAGACTTATTAGCTATGACAGATTATATTTCAAACCGTCTTGGTCGAGAAAAAATAATATTGGTTGGTCATTCTTACGGTACATATATCGGAATGCAAGCTGCCAATAAAGCCCCTGAAAAATATGAAGCATATGTTGGCATCGGGCAAATGAGTGATACAGTAGAAAGTGAAATGGATAGTTTAAACTATGTGATTGAACAGGCACAAAGTGCTGGGAATACAGATGAGGTTGCCTATTTAAATGAGTTGACTGAAAAAATTAAAAATGGCGATACATACACTCCGAGGAATTATGTTGCGAAATATGGTGGAACATCAAGACTCATTGAAAATCCAGATGGTGATAACATCGGAATGTTACTCAGTAATGAATATAACTTGTTAGACGTAATTCGTTATAACGTTGGATTATCACATTCTCAAACTGTCTTATTAGAAAAGGATTTAAAGAATCCATTGCCTACTAAGGTGACTAAAATGAAGCTACCGCTTTATTTCCTTATGGGGAAATATGACTATAACACTTCATATCATGCAGCAAAAACATATTTTGATACGATTGAAGCAGGTCAAAAAGAATTTATTACTTTTGAGAAGTCAGCTCATTATCCACAATTTGAAGAGGAAGAAAAATTTTATAATTGGATGTGCGATACATTCGTAAAATAAATAAAGTGTATCCGAACTTTAGAAAATTATAATAGTTAGCGAGACGTATAAAGACATTTAGATGCATAGT
The DNA here is from genome assembly GCF_009760835.1 of Bacillus sp. EE-W1. Classification (NCBI taxonomy): domain Bacteria; kingdom Bacillati; phylum Bacillota; class Bacilli; order Caryophanales; family Bacillaceae; genus Bacillus; species Bacillus sp. EE-W1. The sequence continues at coordinate 104,384 of NZ_WIPE01000058.1, forward strand.
ATTAACTGAAGCGAAGTTAAATAAAAAGACTCTTGATAAAAAACAAGAGTCTTTTTTATATTGTTCTCTATAGAGAAGGAAAAGATTGGATAATGGTCGAAAAATATAATATAACTTCCAAGAAATGACTGAAAAAATAAAATTTTGTTGAGAGAAAGAGTTAGAAATATGAAAGAAATGCTACAGTTATTTCGCAACAAAGTGTATGGCCGTTTTTTTCTAGCAAATATTTTAGAGCGACTCGGTTCTATGATTGCTGGAATTTCTTTAATGTTTTATTTGTTAGACCAGTACGGAAAACAACCAGTTTACGCAACGATGACACAAATTATGATGGCATTACCCGCATTAATCTTTTTTCTATTAGTAGGGACAGTAGTGGATCGTTTTGATAGACAACGTATTTGTACGGTAAGCAACATATGTTGTTCGCTCTGTAATATCGGAATTCTAATTTCGCTTTATTACGGAATGATTATACTCGTCTTTATATTTTTATTTTTGGAAAATGCATGTATACAATTTTTCTCTCCATCAGAACAGTCGATGATACAAGGAGTAGTTGAATCAGACCAATACGGTGTAACAGCAGGTATGAATCAAATGGTAAATAGTTTGTATGCTTTGTTTGGTGTAGGAATTGCAACGATGGTGTACTGGACTTTTGGAATTTACGGGAGCATTTTAGTAAATACGCTCACTTTTATTATGAGTGGTATTTTGATTCAAACGATCTCCATTCCAGAAAAAGTGCGTTTGCCAAACGGTAGAACAAAATGGAAAGAAGTTAATTTGAAAATGTTAATAACAGAGTTTCAAAAAGGGATCAAGTATATATATCAAAATGACACTTTAAAAAAATTACTTTTAGGATTTATCGTGTTTGGACTATTAAATGGTATTTTAAGCGTATCCACAACTTACATATTAAAATATAAATTAGCACCAGCAACGTATGAAAGTTTAGCGATGGTGGGTGGTGTAGTTGGAGGGATTTCATTACTAATTGGAAGTGTAGTAGCAACAAGTGTAGGGAAGAAATATGCACCTAAGCCTATTATTGTCTTTGGTATGGCTGGCTCAGGGGTCTTTTTGGGTATGTGTTACTTTGTAAACCACGTATGGTCTTTTTATGTATGTATCGCTTTTGCGACTTTCTTTTTACCGTTTATTAATGTTGCAATTATGGGCTGGATGTATGAAATTGTAGAAGAATCATTCATGGGACGTGTTCAAAGTTTACTTAGTCCATTAACGACAGGATTCCAGCTGTTATCTCTCGGTGCGATAGCGATGTTGTTCCCGAAATGGATTCGTGCAGATACGTTGTATATTATTTTATTTGGTTTATTATTTTTTGTTACGTGTTTATATCAAACCATTTTACCGAGTGGGAAGAAACGGGTGCAAAGTATAGCTGAAGAGATGTAATATATGTGGTTTTTGATTTCTGAATATTCTATCGGATGGTAAGGGGAAATCGTTATGTTGATGCGAATTGCTAAATGGTGTGGGGTTACTTGTTTACAACTAGTAGCTGCAATTTTATGTATAATCTGTCTAGGCGCGCTACCGCGTTTATTTAAGGGATTGCAAATGGATTTAATCGGTTTTTGGAACACGATTGTATTTCTTGGAGGAAAGTTACTTCAACCAGGTGAAATTACATATGGATTTCGGGACTCAAGAAAATTATTTCCACAAATATGGATTCATTATTTTGAAACGATGATTGTATTTCTCTCAGCGTTTTTACTATCTTTGCTTATAGCGTATGTACTTGTCGTTTGGGTATTGCAACGTTCTCATATGAAACAGAAAATGTGGAACGGGATTTTTCTTACGCTTGAGAGTATACCAGATATATTACTTATTTTATTATCACAACTTCTTGTCGTAATTCTTTTTCAAAAAACAGGATTTATGCCGGTCAAACTAGCTGGATTAGGGGAAGAAAGGATACGTTTGTTACCGATTATATGTCTTACAATACCAACAACATTATTATTTATTAAACTGTTGTTATTACGATTTAAGGAAGAGTTAGAGAAAGATTATAGTTTGTTTGCCAAGAGTAAAGGATTAAGCTTACAGCATATTTTGACACATCATATTTCAAGAAATGTTTTATTGACGACAATTTATTATGCGAAAACAAATATATTATTTATGCTTTCCAATTTATATATTATTGAATGGATATTTAATACATATGGTATGTTTGTTTTTGTAAAAGAAAATTCTAAATTAGAAATATTTACAGTGAGTCTAGTAATATTATACGTACCGCTTTTTATACTATTTCGTATATTACATACACTCTTGCAAAATGTGATAAAGGAGCGTGTGTAATATGTGGCAAGTTGTAAAAAGAGATGTGAGATTTTGGATAGGTATTACTTTTTTAAGTGTACTAATGATTGTTAGTATTGGATATACGGTGTTTTTTGATGGGAATATTCGCGAACTTACGATGATGTATAACGAAAAAGGAGAACTAGAAGCAGCTCCATTTTCGCCATCAAGTAAATTTTGGTTTGGAAGTGATGTGAAAGGCCGCGACCTTGTCCAATTAATAATAGAAGGCGCGAAATGGACAGTTGGAGCGAGTATAATTATAGCGATTTTACGAGTTATAGTTGGAGGGGGAGTTGGTTTACTTCTTGGTATGTATGGTAAACGTTCTTTTCCAGTTATTTCATCATTTTTTGATCCTTTTAGTATTGTACCGATGGTCATGATTTCTTATTTTATGTTAAATGAAGTTTTAACGTTTGACAGTGGAGCGGAAGTTGTGCCGTTGTATTTGCGGGTGGCATTTCAAATTATAGTTCTTGTATGTCTTGCTGTACCAACGGTTATGTTGTATGTAGCGCAAGAAGTAAAGCGTATTAAGAAAGAAGAATTTATGTTGGCAGCTACTGTGCTCGGCGGAAGTAAGTGGCATAGGTTGAAGCGCCATATATGGCCGCATATGTTACCGCCATTTCTTTTATTAGTAGCGCAACAATTTGTAAGTACTTTATTACTACTTTTACACCTTGGTTTGTTGCAATTATTTTTTGGTGGAACAATAACCTTCAGTGGAATGGATCCAGATAGTGTAACAAAAGAATGGACTGGCCTAATTGGTCAAAACTTCCGCCATTTAACTACACATACATGGATTGTACTTATACCAATTGCTTTTTATAGTATGACAATTTTAGCGGGAAATCTAGTTAGTAATAGTATGCAAGATGCGATTAAACTAGGAAATATAAAAATACTTAAGAGCAAGGATAAAGAAGTAAAGGAAGAGAAACGAATACAAACTAATGTGAATGATTTTTCTTTTTATAGAGAAATACAAAAATAAAAGAGATAGCTGAAGACAAATCGTTTTCAGCTATCTCTTTTGTTTATAGTGGAGGTAAATCAATCTTACCTTCTTCAAATAATTCTTTTATCATATGCTTCGTATAACCAGCGGCTTGACCAAAGGTGATTTTTGCTGGCATTGGTGCTTCATTTACATCTACAACTACATCAATAATACACGGACTATTTTGTTTTACCGCACTTTCGAAAGCAGGAAGTAGTTCATCTACATTCTCAACACGGTATCCAATACCTCCGCACGCCTCTGCGTATTTTGCAAAATCAGGGTTTGTTAAGTCTGTACCAAATTCGATATTCCCCATAACTTCTTGTTCGAATTTAATCATGGCGATTTTATTATTGTTTAAAACGACGACAACGATTGGTAGTTTATATTTAACAGCTGTTACGAAATCGTTCATTGTCATTCCAAAACCACCGTCACCACAAACTGCAAATACTTGTTTATCCGGGAAAGCAATTTTTCCAGCAAGTGCACCAGGTAAACCGCAGCCAAGTGTTGCGAGCCAGCTAGAAATAATAAATTGCTGATTTGTCATACGAAAGTGCCTTGCTGTCCATACTGTTACATTTCCGACATCGACTGATAATATTGCATCATCATGAGCTACTTGTTGCAGTGCATGCATAACGCGTTGTGGTTTAATTGGAGTAGAAGAATCTTCTTCTTGATTGTGTAATTTTTCTTCCCACTTTTTCATCATTTCTTGATGATGCTCTAAGAAGGAATGGTCCTCGTGTTTTTCTACATTTTCAATTAACCATTTTAATGTTTTATCAGCATCACCAGCTAAGCCAATATCTGTTACGTAACGTTTTCCTATTTGGGCAGGATCAGTATCGATATGAATTGTTTTTGCTTTTTCGGGCAAGAAACCTGTGAACGGATAGGATGTACCAATCATAATTAAAGTATCCGCATGTTTCATTGCTTCATAAGAAGGTTTCGTTCCAATTAATCCTAATCCACCGATACAAAGTGGATGTTCATCAGGAATAATTCCTTTAGCTGGTAATGTAAGTACGATTGGAGCACCGATGTGTTCTGCGAAAGTAAGTAAAGATTCTCTCGCATGTTTCGCACCTTTTCCAGCTAAAATTACAGGCTTTTTCGCTTCATTTATTGCGAGTTTTGCAGCATGTATATCTTCTTCTTGCGGAAATAACTCAGGTAATGTAAAAGAAGTATTTGTAACACGAGCACCACTTTTTACTTCGAATTTCGGAACATCATCTGGAATCGTAAGAACAGATACACCTTTTTTCGTATAAGCCATTCGAATCGCTTGATTCACAACAGCAGGCAACTGTTCTGCTGACATAATGCGCTGGTTATATACCGCAACATCATCGAATAATCTTTCTAAGTTTACTTCTTGGAAAAAATCCGTCCCGAGTAAATCTGTTTCTACTTGACCTGAAATTGCTAGAACAGGGACTTTATCGAGTTTAGCATCATATAAACCATTTAATAAATGAATAGCACCGGGCCCTGCGATTGCCATACAAACGCCGAGTTTCCCTGTTAATTTCGCATAGGCAGCTGCTGCAAGTGCACCAGCTTCTTCATGGCGCACTTGAATAAATTTGATTTTATCTTGTTTTTTTCGTAAAGCTTCAATTATAGAATTGATGGAATCTCCAGGCATTCCGTATATATGTTCTACTCCCCAGTCAATTAAAAGGTCAACTAGAGCTTCACCGGCTGTTTTCCCAAACATAATTTTTCCTCCTTATAATTAGGTAGATACTATTATGTTTTGGAGAAAAAGGAAAAATATACAAATGATTATATTATTATCTTTAATGATGACCAGCGAATAGCGTAAATACTGCTATTAGTAAAAAACCACTAGTTGCCCATGTTAAAAATGAAAGGAAAGAGAGCTGTTTCTTTGCTTTCCAAAGCATTTCATGAATTGTAACATAGCCAAGGGAACCGATAGCACTTCCCATAATGAGCCCTTGTAGATGAAGAGCTTTTTCTTCCATCAAAATGCCAAAAACAGTACCGGTACCGAGAATAAGTGAAAGTAATAAAGTTGTTAGTAAAAATGAAATATATTTATGCTTTGTAAAGAGAAAGGGGATAATTAAAGCTAATCCTTCAGGAATATGGTGAACAACGATTGCTATTAAAAAAGGAACTGCAGATTCAGCATGATTAATAAAAGCTGTACCTAAAGCAAATCCACTTGGCAAATTATGAATAAATATAGCAAAAGAAAGAAAAAGGAAAGTTTGCCACGCTTGTTGATCTTTTTTATGTATCATTGGATGGTGACAATAGTTATCTAATAAGCTCATAACTAAAATACCGATAGCTATACCAAGTATAGGCCCAATTATTTCATAGCTTGCAAATGTTTCAGGAATAATTTCAAGAGATAAAAGGCCAAGCAAAATTCCGCCACATAATGCATATAAACGATGCATTTTTTCTTCAATTAGTTGGCGCGTAGCAATGCCGACAGCACCGCCTAATAGTAATCCACCGAATGAAAAAAATGTAACTATCATAGGAATCCATAATCGTTCCATCGTATCACACTCCGATTCTTCCACTTATTTTTAGCTTACGAAAAGGAAAGTTAGATTAGTCCAAGTAATTGTGTTTGATTATAGAGAAAAAACTAATAATTCGTTATAATTTATATATTAAACTTAAGTGGAAATATGAAATGGGGAATACGTTTGCAAACAAAATGGAGTCTATCTGAATACGAAAATCCAAAACGATATGATATAGAAAATAAAAGTCTGTCAGATTTTCCGTTCTTACTATCATGGGCACAAAAACTAAATATACAAAATGAATGGATTCTAGATATTGCCTGCGGAACAGGAAGGGTTACAATTCCATTTATAGAAAACGGATATCAAATGATTGGTGTAGATATACATGAAGGTATGCTTGCTGAAGCGAAGAGAAAATCTATGGATTGTAAAAAAGTAAAATGGTTACAACAAGACTGTTTACAATTAAAGATTGAAGAAACAATTCTGTTAGCATTTATGGTTGGTCATGGATTTCAACACTTTCTTACGAATACAGATCAAAATAAGTTATTAACATCTATTCATCATGTGTTAGCTGATAATGGTATATTTATATTCGATACACGTTTTCCTTCAAAAGAAGAATTAATACAACCATCTACAGAAGAATATTGGACAACTATTAGTGATGAAATGGGAAGAAAATGTGATTTATATACTGAAATGACATATGATTCAATTCAGCAAATACAGCATTACATAACAACAAGAAGATTTTATGAGGGTGATATGCAAGTAGAAGAACTGAAAACAACGATTGATCTTCGCTATACGTATCCACAGGAGTTAGAAAGATTATTAGTAGTGAATGGTTTTGAATTATTACATATATATAATGATTGGGAAGGAAATAAGTTAGGGGAAGACTGCTATTCTATGGTAGTAGTTTGCCGGAAGAAAAAATAGTATTATTTTTAAAATATGAGTGTGAAAAGCTTTTAAGGAGAGAAAAAGATGACTTGGTACTTAGATAATGTTTATGAGATAAATAAAGAAGCGCCCTATACATTCTATCTTCCTAGCTCAGAAGTTTTGGAGAAATTAAAGGTTGGAGATTTGGTAAAGTTAATTTTTGTAACTAAAATCGAAGACGAAGATGGGTTTCATGGTGAACGAATGTGGGTGGAAATCACTGAAAGAAATGAGAAAAAGTTTGTAGGGGAACTGATCAATGAGCCATATCGTTTAGATTTAAAAATAGGTGATAAAATTTCATTTGGAATTGAAAATATATGTGATACGGAATATAATGATCCAGCTTCAAAAGATTGGGATTTTTATTTTGATACGAAGGTAATTGTTAGTGATGATGTACTTGAAAAAAGAGAATTTAACTTTATGCTTAAAGAGGGTTCAAGAGAAGAAGGTGACTCTGGTTGGTCAATATTAAGTGGCTATGAAAGTGATGACTATGTCAATAATCCTAAAAACTTTCAAATTATTTCAATTGGAGTCATTTTGAATATGGATGATTCTATTTTAAACTTTCTTGAGGAACCACCTTTATGTGCATATGAAAGAAATGATGAAGGTAGATTCTATAAAATTGAAGACTATGATTGGGATGCTTATTTAAATGGATAGATGAAGTTACTATGTTCTAAAGAAAGTGATATATATTATTTCATACTATGTGCTGGATGAAGGTTTTACAGATAATAATTGAAGAGAATAGTAATAAATGGAGGGGTTTGTAATGCAGCAAATTAAAAAAATAGGAAACTCATTTTGGTATATGACACCAGTTTCTGAAACAGATAGACCTATATTAGGAATGGTCGTTGGACAAGAAAAAACTTTAATGATTGATGCAGGGAATTCAGAAGAACATGCACAATTATTTTTAGAAATGCTAAAAGAACAGAATGTATCAAGTCCTGATTTCGTAGCATTAACGCATTGGCACTGGGATCATATTTTTGGGTTGCCTGTACTACAAGATGCATTAACTATTGCGCATGCAGAAACGAAGAAAGAAATGCAGCCACTAGTATCTTATGAATGGACAGATGAAGCGTTGGACGCACGCGTAAAAGATGGTACTGAAATTGCATTTTGTGCAGATTGCATTAAAAAAGAGTTTGAAGAAAAAGCGAGAAATATTAAAATTATTCCTCCGACCTTAACGTTCCAGGATCAAATTGAATTAGACCTTGGTGAAGTGACATGCGTGTTAAAACATGTCGGCGGAGATCATGCACATGATTCAGTTGTTATTTACGTGAAAGAAGAAAAGATTTTATTTTTAGGAGACTGTATATATGCAGATATCTTCTCTTCAAAGTGGAACTATTCGATGAAACGAACGTTTAAATTAATAGAAGAGTTGGAGGCATTTGATGCTGAAACTTATATTCTTTCTCATGGGACAGCTATAAGTCGGGATGAGTTTTTACAAGAAATGCATTTGTTAAAAACAGTAGGAACTTATACAGAAATTCATAAAGGCGATGAAGAAAACATAAAGACAGCGTATAAACGAGACGTAAATAGAGAATTAAATGAAGATGAATTAGAAACAATTACGTTTTTTGTAAATGGTTATGAAATGAATAATCAGTAAGACACTACACTAATCAAATATAATTAAACTGCATAAAAAGAGTATTGAAAGTTAATTCAATACTCTTTTCAATAGTTAAATATGTAGTTTCAAACAAATTCTAAATATGGGGTTTATCGTCTGAAATAATGCCATTCTATTTATTTTTCATATAGATAGTGGTTCAAGTGGAAGCTTTCTTCGCTAATTCAGTTATATAGTTAAAAAATCCATTGTGGTTTACATCATATACTACATTTACAGGTCGTCCATCAACAGTTTCCATTGTACGCCCCTGGCTAGGTCCATATGTATGAACAGTACTATTAATTGTTTGTAATTTTGCAAGATCAGATTTTCCTACAAACGCAGCAGTTAATACATCCCACAAATAGTAAGTAGAGTTCGTTGAGAAGTGAACGAGAGGAGGAACCATTGCATAGCATTGACCAAGGAAATCAATACCAATATATTTTCTTTCTTTTGCCCAACTTTCACGTATGTCTATAGTTAATGGAACTTGGTTTGTACTTTCTAGCGTTACTAAGTCGATTTTAATTTTTGATTCCCAAACACGAGCTACTGCTTCAGGGTCCCAAAACGAATTCCACTCAGCTGTTCCATCATGTTCGGGTTCATGAACGTTGCCGGCAGTACGAAATGTGCCTCCCATCCAAATAAGACGTTCAATTTTTTCTTCGATTATTGGTGCTTCATATAGTGCACGTGCTAAATCGGTAAGAGGACCCGTAAATAATAAAGTTGTTTTCTCTTCAGTTTGTAGTAAAGTTTCAATTAAATGATGATGTGCAGGTTTTTCTGCTACGGGTGTTACAACTTTTCCAGACTCATTTAATATTGGTAAAGCATCTACATAAAATGCATGCATCCGCCAATCTTTTGGAAATGGATTTTTGGCACGGGAATTTGATGCGGCTACTTCAATATTTCCTTTGCCGAAGCGATCAATAATTTTGCGACTTGCAGACATTGCTGGTTCTAAATAGCAATCTGCAGGGATAACTGAAACACCTGTAAGTTTGACATTATCCATCTGAAGTAATAAAAATAGTGAAATTAAATCATCTATACCACCATCATGATTGAAGTACACTTTTTTCATCATTGTAATCTCCATCCTATATAATTTAGTTAGGAATTATATATGAATTGCGGAAAAATCATCAACAATTTCCACCACTTCAATTTTTCCACTAATCAGTAACTCAGGAAGTTCATTACTGAAGTTTCCTTTCCAATACTCTCTAGCTTGTTCAATTTTTTGAGAGAATGGAATGCCGTCTTCTTTCGGTAAAAGGGTTCCGTCACCTTCAAAACAATGTCCTATCACTCGTAGTTTAACAATCTGCAAAACTTCTCGATTGTAAGAATCAAATAATGCTTTCCATTTTAAAGCGTCTTCATAGCTCTTTGCAGCATATAAATAAGCTAATCTTGAAGGGTATTCAGGGAATTCTTCTAGTCTAACCATTTCCACAATCGTTTCTCTAACGGATCTAATTGTTTGATCAATATAATTTATAACTACTGTAGCATTTTCATTTTTTATATGTATTTCTTCATTTGTATAATGTTCTTTCAAAATTTGTATAGCATCTTTACCGTTAGAATTTAAATGTTCTCTTTCAAAAAAGAAATGAAATAGGGTATTCTTTTGATTTTTATCGAAATGTATGATTTGTCCCATCTTCATTTTTTTCCTTGTAACGATGTGGTATGCGTAAAACTCTTGTTCATAAATGGGTATCCTCCTAGTAGTAATGTAATTTAATGTTACATTTAGTAATTCAACATTGAAATATATAAAACCTTTATAAGTAAAAGTGCGAATTTGAGCGGAAAGGAAAGAAAATATGATAACGCTTTAAATTTGTTCACAAAATGTTCACTTACGAAGAGGTTTCCATAATCGATATAATGACAAAGACTTAAACAGAAAGGATGATAGAAATTGCCAACAACAAGAAAGGAAAACCTCCAGTTTGGTATGATGATGTGCCTTGGGATGGTTATTGTAATGACGTTTTATAATTTATTGATGAACGGAACAGGAGGACAAATTCATATTAAGGAGATCGCATTAGAACTAATAATTGGCTTCATTATTGCACTATTAATTGAAATATGTATCGTTGGACCGTGTGCGAAAAAACTTGTCTTCACGTTACCATTTGATAAATCGAAAAAAGTAAATATTATTATTGCGATGGCGACAGCTATGGTTATTGGAATGGTGTTCTTCATGTCGTTTTATGGAATGGCTATGATGTATTTGCATAATGGGTTACATGGTGAATCATTCGTTTCAATGTATTTCTCGATTTTTATTAAAAACTTCATTATGGCGTATCCATTACAATTAATTATTATGGGGCCGCTTGTGCGTTTCTTATTTGGAAAGTTGGTTTTGAAGAAGAAATCTGTTAATGTAGCGTAATTATAATTATTAAAATTATATATATTAATAAAAAAATAAAAACACACCTCAAATATTTTGAGGTGTGTTTTTTTATGGTCATTTGCAGTTATTTTCATACTGATGTGACATTTGTCCTTTTGCCTATATAGGATTATACCTTTTAATTAAGTTAGAAATAAAAGATTAGGAGATGATTTTTTGAAAGGCATTGTATTTGCTGTATTTGCTGGCTTATTTATTACACTTCAAGGCACATTTAATGCGAAACTCAGTTCACATATTGGTATATGGTCGACAAGTATTATTACGCATTTAATTGGCTTCATTATTGCAACAACAATATTTTTGTTAAAGAAAGAAGAGAAAGTAACGGATTTAAAGCGTGTGAAAAAAATATATTTAGCAGCGGGTGCATTTGGTGTATTAATTATTTGTGCGGAAACGCTGGCAATATATTCACTAGGAGTTACATTGACAGCAGGTACACTTATGGTTGCACAATTGTTAACAGCAACTTTTATTGAGATGAAAGGATTATTTCAAATGAAAAAGATACAGATGGAGAGATATCATATTGTGGGAACAATAGTAATGATTATAGGTATTGTTGTATTTAATATGTAAATGAAAGGAGGAAATGAAAGTGGAGAATAGATCAGATTTAATTATTCATTATTTGAAAACCAATAAAACACTAGAGGCTTTTTCAGAAATAGATACAGCTCATTTTCAATTAAATCATTTTGAAAAAGGCGAGCTTATTTGCAATATAGATGACGAAATGGATCGTTTATATTTTGTTGTTAAAGGTAAAGTAAAAGTTTACACGATTACACCAGAGGGGAAGAAACTGATCCTTCGTTTTATTAATCCATTGGCGGTTGTTGGTGATATTGAATTCATACAAAATAGTAAAGCACATAATGCTGTTGAAGCTTGTTCAGAAGTTGTAGCAATCTCTATTTCCCATATGGTTATTAGAAATAAGTTATTACAAAATCCTAAATTAATGAATTTCTTGCTTAAAAACATTGCGAACACATTAAAAATATCGACTCGTTTTACAGCTCTTAATTTACTTTATCCAGTAGAAGTACGTGTAGCTAGTTATTTACTTTCTATTTCCACCGACAGTAACGGGAATATGTATAAAAAAGATTTGGATGCGACTTCTGTATCAAGTATTGCGGATTTTATAGGTGTAAGTTATAGGCATGTAATTCGGGTTTTACAAAAATTTTATAAAGAGAAATTAATTGAAAAGAACAATGGAGTTATTGTAATTAAAGATTTTTTGAGAATGAAGGAAGTTGCTAAAAATAATATATATGAGCAATGAAAAGAGGAGAGGGAGTATGATTGGATTTAGTTTAGCTATATTAGCTGGTGTATTAATTAGCGTACAATCTGTTTTTAACGCAAAGGTAAATGAAAGTGTAGGACAGTGGTTAACAACAACATGTGTTCTTGGAATAGGTCTCATAAGTTCTATTCTATTTTATATTATTGCAGAAAACAGTATTAGCATTAAAGTGTATACTACAAATTATTTGTTTTATGTAAGTGGATTGTTTGGCATTGGGTTAATTATTTGTATAATGGGTGCAATAAAGAATTTAGGTCCAGCGTATACGGTGCTAATTAGCCTTATTACTCAATTGGTCGTTGCGTTATCCATTGATACATTTGGATTGTTCGGAATGGAGAGCGTCCCATTACAAATAAATAAGTTAGTTGGTATAGACTTATTAATTTTTGGAGTAGGAATTTTTAAAAATATCTTTTCGAATAAGAAAAATATTCATATAAATGAGGATAGTGTCTAAAGAATATAAAGGGAAAAAGTGTTAATGGTCAGAACTTATACATTTAGATAGTAATAAGTGAGCGATAAGGAGAAAGGATAAATGAATTAGTTTATGTTGCAAGATGGTGTACACTATTTGAAAATTAATGGGATTTTGCATTGGTGTAAAGTTGCAGGGATAGCTCATAATACAGTTCCTCTTATTATTGTACATGGTGGTCCAGGTGGCAATCATTATGTATTCGAAAGAACACTTGGGTTGAGGTTAGAAGGAAATATGACTGTAGTTTATTATGAACAAAGGGGATGTGGACGAAGTGAGGCACCACAAGATGATGGTGCGTACTCAATCAATACTCTAGTTGAAGATTTAGAGGAATTAAGAAAGCAATTAAATGTCGAAAAAGTAAATTTGTTAGGATATTCTTTTGGTGGACAACTTTGTTTAGAGTATGCTTTGAAATATCCGAAAAAGGTTGCAAAAATGGTATTACAAGCACCGTTGTTAGATGGTTTTAATGATATGTATACTGTGCAGATAGAAGGTTTTCTGCAAATAACGAAAGGAGAAATGAAAGAACAAATATCAAAAATAAGTAAGTCAAAAATTCCTTTGAAAGAAAGATATCATCAAGTTTGGAATATAGTTGATACAGAAAATGTAGATCGTCTATTGTTTAAAAATGAAGAATTTGCAAAGTTAAATCGAAGTCTTTGGGAGGAAAGTAAGTTAAGTAATACAGGGAAGCTGAGTAAAGTTATTTTTGAAACAAAATCACCTTTACCGCTTATTGAGCGCATTAAAGATTTAGAAATTGATACGTGTGTCTTAGTCGGGGCGCATGACTATAATACGGGTGTAGGAATGAGTAATAGAATAACGAAAAAATTGAAAAATAGTAAACTTGTTATATTTGAAAATAGTGCGCATTTCCCAGATATAGAGGAGACGGATAAAGTATGTGAAACGCTTATTGAGTTTTTGGAACGATAGGAGAATCGCTAGCATTTCGGAAAATCCTCACGCTAAGAGCATACGAAATTTTAATACAGTTTTTTGGTTAATCCATTAACAAATAAGAATCCTAAAACCGCATCAGTATAGGACTGTAAAAAAAGCATAGATCTATAGAAAAAACAAAGGGATTTTCCTTGTGAGAGTATGATTTCTCCTTTTTTTGCTAACGATAATGAAACATTATGACAACCGGACATGTATAGAATATACAAACAAAATTAAACAAAATATCAATTCTATTTAATGGTAAAATAGGGGAAAAGGAAGTTCTAAATAATGCCTTTAGAAAACTCTATTTATTACATAGGGGTTACCGAAAAAAAGACGAAAGAGAAAAGAAAAAAGTAAGGGAGGGGCATAAGTGAAATATATTAATGGATTGTAAATATCATTTATATTAATGATATTTATTAATTTACTTAATACTACAATATTTGATAATAAATATTCAGGGATAACAATGTATATCTCTTCTGTTATATTCACAATTGGGAGCGCATTCTTCATAAATGCTAAACGGCTTAAAATTAGTGAGAAAAAATAAAACAAAAAGCAATTTCCACTAAAGATAATTATGTAAATAAGCTGTCCGTAGGGGCAGCTTATTTTTGGTTTAGCGTGTTTTTCTACAAAAATGCACTGGGTTCTCATAGAAAATTGTGGTGTGACGAAAATTTTAATTTTGAAGTATTTCAAAATCTTAGCTAGATGGTTATGAACCGGCCCCACTAATAAAAAGACAAGAACATTTTGAACATATCAAATATGTTCCTACCTTTGATTTTATTACGAATTTATTGTTTTTGAAGTTATGAGGACTGAATTGGATATGTGTGAGTAGTTGTTTTAGGAAAGGAGAATATGATTGAAAATAAAATATTACTAAACATATATAACTAATGAATATAATGTCTTTTTCAGTTATTATGTTGTAAATCATTTTATGATAAAATCTATTACATAATTTAATAAAGGGGTAACTAACTGTTACGATTTATTTAACCAATTATAACGAAAGTTAATTAAATATATCAGTAAGCCCTGCTAGTCAAGTGATTGGCTAGTAGTGAGGGTTAACTGCGGGCAATCCCTAAAGCTGATTGAACTACAACGTGGCTAGAAATGGCGAGCGTGAATGTTGCGAAAGCAGGAAAAATCAATCAGATCGTGCAAGGTTAAATCCTAAACACTAGAACAATGGGTCTTCCGCCTCGAATCATCTAAGTCAAAATGGATAAGATGAACGTTCAACGACTATCTCGTATAACTGACGAGAGTACACCACAAGCCTATGGTGGTGGAAAAATCCTCTATCTCTAAGTAGATAAACATATAGTCTGCGCTCATGTGAAAACATGAGAAGTTCATAAGAGAACTGGCTAAGGAATTGCGCCCTTAGTTGAACGAGATAAATTTTATTGAATCTATCAAACTTCATTGAATACAGCGAACGTATGTGCTATGTTGGATTCAATGAGGTAAGAATAATAATGAAATTTTCACGAGTTAGTCAAGTATCAGAATTAACAGGTTTGCATCCGAGTAGTCTCAGGAGAATGCTGGTGGAACACGCTACGATTCAGAAGAACAAATCTTTCATTAAAGGAGTTACATTCTGATGATATTGGCGAAGAAAGTTAGACTGATTCCGACGCCTGAACAAGAAAAAGTGCTTAGCAACCATGCTGGAGCTGCAAGATTTGCTTATAACTATTGTAAAAGAATGAGTGATAGATACTATAAGCTATTTGGAAAATCTGTTTCACAGTTAGCTTTACAGAAACGGTTTACAAAGATCAAGGAGCGAAAGCGATATAAGTGGTTACATGACATCAACGCACAAGTTCCCAAACAGGCTTCAAAAGATTTTGATACGGCGAGAAAAAATTCGTTCAAAAAGTACAACAATGGTTATCACACTTCTTATAAATCCAAA
>NZ_WIPE01000062.1:0-7860 GCF_009760835.1 Bacillus sp. EE-W1
GCAAGCAGTCCAGGCAGTTTTCCCAGTAATAGTTTCGATTATTCAAGCGTCAATCCCAGTAGCAGTTGCGATTATTCAAGGTTTAGCAACGATTATAACTGGCGTAGTGATCCCAGCAATCCAATTTATTTTATCAGTTGTTCAAGCGGTGTTTCCAGCCGTTATGAGCATAATTACATCTGCGATTGGTATTATAACCAATATCATAAAGTTATTTACTGCAGTTCTACAAGGAGACTGGAGTGGGGCATGGAACGCGGTGAAAGGGATAACCTCAAATGTAATGTCACTAATTGGAAGTATAATCCAAGGAGCGATAGATTTAATAAAAGCTGTAGTGACCTCGGGGCTAAATTTAGTACAATCCGTTTTTTCTAGTGTTCTATCAGCAATTGGTTCACTAGTAAGTTCGATTTTCTCGGGTATAGGTTCGGTGATTTCATCAACAATGTCTGCAGCAGGCAGTATTATTTCTGCGATGTGGAACGCAGCAAGTTCCGCTACATCTAGCATCCTAAACGCTATTTATAACACTGTAACTCAAATCTTTAATAATGTGACGTCATTCTTAAGCGGAATCGATTTAGGGAGCATCGGTCGTAATATGATGCAAGGACTTTTAGATGGTATAAGTGGAATGGCGAGTGCCATCTGGGGGGAAATAACAGACATTGGTAACGGTATTAAAGATAAATTTACAAGCATATTATCGATTCACTCTCCTTCACGCGTTTTCCGTGATTACGGTATATATACGGGCAAAGGTTACGTGAATGGTATCGACGGAATGAAAAGCGCAATAATTAAAACATCAGAGAATATGGCTGACTGGATGAAGCCGGAAATGTTAGCAGTGGACACAGGTTCTGTAAATACAGGCGTGGCAAAAGCCGTAGCACCTTCGGTGTATGCGAGTACGAATCGTAAGCCTAGTACGGATGCGACTTCGAACTTCCAACGTGAAATGACGATTGAAAATGTAATTGTGATGGACGGTAGGGAAATAGCGAGAGCGACAAAAGGGTACTTAGATAACATGCGTATGCAGGACGTAAGTATCCAATCATATTTATTAGGAGACAAGGGGTGATGGCGGAGGTGGATATAGAAACAACATTAGGAACAATAGTACAACGGTTAGATGGAAAGACATATAAGCTTGAAGAAATCGGGATTACAACGAGAGACTTCAACCCGTCCTCACCATCCCCGAAACATAATACAGAAGAAACAGACGGACAACATGGAGCAATCGATTTAGGGACGGTTTACGAACCGCGAAAAATCAATTGCTCTTTTTATTTAAAGGCGTACGATATGTGGGATTATGCGTTACTACGAGACGAAGTGTTTAAGATTTTCGATAGTAGACAACCGTTTTATATCATCGATGCCCGAAATCCAGGGAAACGATGGCGCGTCAAGTGCAACAGTTCTTACGATATCGAACAACAACGTATATATGGGTTCTTTGATATTGAGTTTATTGCATTTTCTCCATTTGCTGAGTCGATTGGGACCACGTTGTCTCCACTAACTTTTGATTCTAACATTTGGCAAATCGGACAAGGTTTAATTGCTGAAGATATAAAGTATACACATAACACTACATCTTTTCGTATTTATAACGCTGGTGATGTAACTATAGATCCAAAATCGTTACCCTTAAAAATTACCTATAAAGGTGTTTCTAATAATCTATCCATAAAAAACGTTACTACCGGGGATGTTTGGAGTTACACAGGCAATACGGCTTTTGCGGACGATGTTATTATTCTAGACGGTGTCAAATCATATCGAACAGCAGTTGGAAGTATTTTTGGTAAAACAAATTGGGGATTGATTACATTAAAACCTGGTTGGAATGATTTTGTATTAGCAGGTACAGCGAGTACTTTTGAAATAAAATTTGATTTTAGATTCTATTACTTATAAACGAGGTGAAGGGATACGTTAATAGTTACTGGGATAAACGGGAAAGAAGAAATGCTATGTGATTATAAAAACGTGAGACGAAAACGTAGAGTAAACGGTGATTTTACTCTTTCTTTTAATCTACTAAACACTGACGCTGTGAAACATGCTTATAATCTAGTCGATAAGCGGGCAAAGATTACAGATAGATTTGGTGACGAATATATAATAATTGGGTTAAACAAACAAGGGCATTACGGAAAAGCAATAACCGCTATCCATGTTTTCTTTGATGATTTAATAAACAATTGGCAATACGACCTAAAGAACGGTTACACCAATTTCGTACAATGTATGGACTTTATCTTTAAGGATACCGGTTGGAAGTGGGTTAATCAGGGAGAGCATTTGCAGCAAAACGATTTGAAAATTTCGGAGACGATACAAGATTAGCTCTTTTACAAAAAGCTCTCAATCGATACGGAGCGGAATTTTTAATCGATAATAAGAATAAGACGGTAACGTTTAAAAACGAAATAGGTAGCGAAAGGGATGCGCAATTCCGTTACGGACACAACCTGAAAACCTTCGAAGAGGAAAACGATATGAGTAACTTTGCAACAGTTATTCAAGGTTACGGTAAAAAAGACGAAAAAGAAATCAAGGTTGAGTACGAATCTCCAATGGCTAAAGTTTACGGGCGAATACACCAAAAGCCAATACGCGACGAACGCTATAATTCGGAAGCTACTTTGCTAGAACGTTGTAAGAAAGATATAAATGATGTTCCGGAAACGAGATTTAAAGTAAGTGTTGCTAATCTTATCGAAAATGGACTTTCGTTACATCAATACGAATATGGAGATTACGTGTATATGTTATACGATGAAGCGGGAGTTTCAGTGAAAATACGTATTGTAGAAATCGAAGACGATCCGACAGACATTACGAAATCGCCTATCGTTGAGCTGTCGACTTTTAAATATTTGAAATCGCCGGAAGCCATCGAAGCGCAGTTTAAGCAGACGCAGAAACAAGTCCAAAAACTACTGGACGACGGTGGTAATTTAAGTTTAGCGTTAAAGAACTTATATATGAATACGCAAACCTTTGCGGACAGTACAGGCGTCTGGTATATCGACCCGAACGACCCGAACAGATACGTCCATATTGGTGCAGGAGGCCTCGATGTTCATCGCGGTCTTATTCGTGTTGAACGCGATGACGGTTTTGCAACAATTATTGGTGGTGCTATACAGTATGGTTTTGATATCGCAGGTCACTATCCTCCGTTCCGCGGAATTAACATCGTAGAAGATGGCTGGTGGTTAACGTCTATACACGACGTCTTAGATAGCTGCCAATTTTACACATTTGAACATAAAACAAGATATGTAAAATTAAAAGCGCAAATTTTCACTGAAGCTGGTGGAGAGGTTGAACTTGCAATGGTTTCGAGCGATAGCGGTCAACAAATCATGAGCAAGATTTCATCCACACAGACTTCTGCGCCACCGTCTAACGATGATGTAGAGCTTGTGTATGATTTAGGCGTTCCGAATGGAGAACTCAAAAGTTTTTACTTGCGTATGAGAAACAAAGTAGCAGGAAAGAAAGCATATGCGCGGATATTCCGTGTGTGGTTAGAAGGTTAATAGAAACTATTAAAAACGAAATTTAGGAGGAATCAATTATGAAATCAGTTCAAATTTACTTAGGGAAACCTCAAACAAACAAATTAGTGGTATGTGATGTGCAACAAAATCAGCAAGTTACTGTAAAACAATTCATCTTCAATAATTCATTAGAAACTGAACAAACGGTAACATTAACACTTAATACAATTGATATCATGACTGTTAAAGTGAAACCCGGTGACAATGTACGTGATACATTTATCGTTCTAAATTCAGGAGATAAACTATTAATCCAACAAGAAACAGAGAATGCAGTAAATGTAATGATTAATGGAACTTCTGAACAAATGGCATCTAATTCGCCTACTTCTACACCATATTAAAACCTGAGATCCTGTAAAGGGTCTCTTTTTAGATATTAAAGAAAAGATGGTGATATAAATGCCAGTTAATTTAAATAGATGGCCTAATAATTTCGCAAACGGAAACTTGCGGATTGGAATGAATAAAAACTGGGATCAACTTGAAGGTAAATTCAATGCATTTGAACAGACAAATGATAATTTAATACAGGATGCCAAAATAGCGAAAGAAAAAGCCGAAGCAGCAGACACTTTATCAAAAAATGTACAAAAACAGTTAGATGAAGCTGTAATCAAAGGAGATTCTTCCCCAGCAGCAGACCAAGCGAGGGTAGATGCAATAGGGAAAACACATCCATCTTTAAAGGCTCGAGCGGACAATGATTTTAATACATTAACCGCTCAAATTAACGTTCTATCTCAAAACAGCTTAGCTAAATTATGTCAAGATATGGCTAAGGGTGAATATATAGTTATCGATTGCTTTGGTGATTCTACCTATTATGGTTTAAAAGTAGGTGGTGGTCGCGTTGACACGCCAGCACCAACGATGCTGCAAACAATTTTACAGAGTTATTATGGTAATGTGAATATAACCGTTAATAACAGAGGATTAAATAGTAATCAGACTACAAATGCACTTCGTAGCTTTGAAAATGATGTAAAAAACAGTGTTGCATCTATTATTTATATAAATTATGGGTTGAATGACTTAACAGGAGCAAATCCAACAGGAGTTTCTGATCCTAAAATCAATGCTGAACAGTATCGACAAAATCTCCGCCTAATGGTCACTATCGCTCGAAAATATAACAAAGTGGTTATTTTAGATTCACCAAATGTGCAACTAGCAAATCATGGTGGTGGCGATTTCCAATTCCGCATGGAAGGTACTCAACAGTTTTCAAACACAATGAAACAAGTAGCTAGAGAATTGAATGTGCCTTTTATTGATCAACAGTATTTAACGAATAAATATTTACAAGGAGCTTTAAACATACCAGATGCATTCCCAGATGGGTTACACCCATCCCAAGAGGTGTATATTCAAAAAGGTATCAATATGGCGTTACCTATTGTTGCTCCTACCATGATGAAAATAAAAGGACCTACAATAATTCCGGCAGGATTACCGGGTATGCAGGCAACTAATGCTAAATACGATACATCTACGAATAAAGGAGCGCGAACAGGACTCTTTTATTATTCCACTCAAAGCGTAAGGGCAGCTATTTGGGTAGATGAACCAGGTTTAGATATATATGTTTCAACGTGTCAATGGAGCGGCGGTACAGCATCATGTAATTTTAAGGTGGATGGAACAATAATAGGAAATGCTAGCATTAATGATAATGCGCTAATTACTCCTATTTATGCCACTGAGAACGAAATACTAGTATTAGAAAACGCAAAGCCTGGTCTACATTTTATAGAATTAGAAAATGCTGAACCATCAGGGAATGTCGGTTTATATTATTTAAGAGCATATCGAACAAGATACCAATTGACTCGGAGAACGACAACTACATACGTTTCACGAAGAGTTGTAGTTGCAGAAGAAATAGATATTGCCGAATTTACAGAGCAAAACCCAGTTGGCCACATTATGCTAGATGTTCCGACATCACGTCTATTAGATACGTGTGATGTAGAGATGATAGCTTCATTAAATAAAGGCGACGGAATGATTCTGTTTACTAAACCTATATCAGACGGTAGCCAACCTCACGGTGGATTATACGTATATTTAGATAACTATGGATTCCTAAAGTATTCAGAAGGGTCAGGAAAGGGGGGATATATTAATAACACGATATTAAGTGAAAAAGATCATTCAAATACACAGCATAGATATCGTGTAACAGTAACGCCTTCCGGATTGGCTACATTTTATGTAGACGATATAGAAGTAGGAACATATAACATGACGAAACCACATATTGGAGGTTTTTTAGGGTTGTTTAAAAATTCATATGGTAAGACTCGAATCAATAAACTTTCTGTGTATTAATTATGAATAAAATACAGCTTTTACAACAAAACGAAGAGGGACACGGCGTCTCTCT
Organism: Bacillus sp. EE-W1; assembly: GCF_009760835.1. Taxonomy (NCBI): domain Bacteria; kingdom Bacillati; phylum Bacillota; class Bacilli; order Caryophanales; family Bacillaceae; genus Bacillus; species Bacillus sp. EE-W1. The sequence continues at coordinate 5,980 of NZ_WIPE01000062.1, forward strand.
TTTTTTATTTTGCGAAAGGAGGATGACGATGTTTATGCCGGAAGAAATCTTTAAATTAGCGTTATCACAAGGACTCTTAGCAGTCCTTTTTGTTTGGCTATTTTTCGATTCACGTAAGGAGAGTAAGGAGCGCGAGGGTAAACTCCAAGCGGTCATCGAGAAGAACCAGGAGGTAATCGAAACGCAAGCTTCAGCCTTTGGTTCGTTATCGAAAGATGTAACGGAAATCAAACAGATTTTAAATGCGAAGGAGGACGTAAAGTGAAAAACGTAACTAAATTATTTGTATCAAAACTAACGTTGAGTCTGGCTACCGTAATGGTAGTCTTTTTTTCGTTCATGGGCGGGGCTTTTGCCGAGTCGATTAACCGAATGCTCATCCCGGATTTACCCAAACAATCATATCGATATGGAGTCGGTCAGTACGAAGGTGTAGTCGCACACTCGACCGCCACTCCCGAAGCACCCGCTATTAATATCCGAAACTATGAAGCTCGTACTTGGCACAATGCTTTTGTACACTTCGCAACGGACTGGAACGAAACGATTCAAATCGCCGATACGAAGTACATTGCATACGGTGCGGGCCCGGCAGCTAACAAACGATTCGTCCACGTTGAATTATCCGAAACTAGCAATCCAGCAAAGTTTAAATCTTCGTACGAACGTTACGTTAAATTACTAGCGAAGATTCTGAAAGACAACGGGTTAACAGTCGAACAAGGTCTTTGGACTCATGAAGATGTGACGCGTAAACTAGGCGGTACTGATCACGAAGACCCTCGTGCATACTTAGCTTCTCACGGTGTATCTATCGCTCAATTCCGTGCGGATGTAAAACGAGCGTATGATAACGGTGAGGTATCCGTCGTAGTACCGGAGAAACCGAACAAGCCAGAAGTGGAAAATCCTAACGTTTCTGTGACGCCATCTAACGGCATTGCATACATTGATGGTATTAACATTAACTTACGAAAAGGTCCTGGGACTAACTACGGTGTGATTCGTAAGTTACAAAAAGGTGAAGCTTACCAGGTATTCGCTGAAAAAGACGGTTGGTTAAATCTCGGCGGAGAACAGTGGATGAAAAACGATTCGTCATATATTCGTTACGATAAGGGTAGTACAAGCGTTGATAAAGGCGTAGTGGGTAAACGTGTCGTGTCGAAAGTAAACGACTTAAACTTCTATACGAAAGCTACATGGGACAAGACGTACCTATCCGGAACAGTTGATGCAGGGCTCGGATTCACTATCGATGCTAAAGTCGACGTAAATGGTTCACCGCAATATAAAGTGCATAATTCGAAAGGGCATGTTTATTACATCACTGCTAGCCCGACTTATGTGGAAGTACGTTAATAAATACGAAGAATAAACCGTCTCTGTAAAAGGAGGCGGTTCTTTTTTTGTTTAACCCTCTTCCTTAAGAACGTACGTTCGTATATAATAAAGACAGAAAGCACGAATTATATACAGAAAGGACAGGGATTTATATGAGTAGTTGGGGAACTCCAAAAATACGGGGAAGAGGGATGGTAAAGTGGCAACCATTCGCAAGTATGCCGGAACAGTTCGTTGGTATTAGAGAAATCATGGAGAATAATACGAAGGTACCACGTCCAATAGTGACGCAAGAAGCGTTAGAACGAATTGAAAACCGCTTATTAACTTCGTTATTAACTAGCGAGGAATTAAACATTACGTATTATAAAGATGGTCACGTACATACAAACTACTATACCGTCGCGGATATTGATCCTTTAGAAAAGGTTGTCATTTGCACGGATGCTTTTCGTCATAAGAATACGTTTAAGTTTATCGATATTATTGACGTGAATTAAAAAGACCGCCTGTGAAGGGCGGTCGAGTTTTTTTTTT
>NZ_WIPE01000071.1:0-453 GCF_009760835.1 Bacillus sp. EE-W1
TTGCAAGTTTAATTGCGCGTTGGCCAATGCCAATGAATCAACTTCTTTCAACCATTCATACTCTGTCTTATATTTTGCAGGAGTAGGGGATTTTTCTTTCTTTAGTTCTTCCTTGTTCTCTTTATATTTTTCATATACTTCTTTTCGTTCAGCTAACATTTTGTTATACACAAAACGTACACACCCGAATGTTTTTCGTATGAGATGTGCTTGTTCTTCTGTTGGGTACAGACGAAATTTATACGCCTTATTCTGCTTTAGCATATCCATTCACCTCATTTTCCGCTTCATTTTCCATAAGCTATGACGGTGATCACACAACCTGAACACTACAAGATTATTATCTACTTTCATTGTTATACCAAAATTCCCCTCTTATAAGACTGATTATATCAGAGGCGAAATAAATAGGAAAACCAAATGTTTGGCTACGCCAAACCGAAATTCATCTCC